>NZ_LIRO01000089.1:0-3884 GCF_002742025.1 Limnothrix sp. PR1529 | reverse complement strand
GTCTTTATGGGCTTTGCTGTGACCGCACAGAGGGCATTCCATGGCGTGAACCTTCATCCATCAGTCTCTCTACTCTATCAATCCCACATTAGATTGACGTACGACCGGAACCGGCTTGGGCCTGGCCCTGGTGAAGCGGATTGTGAACCTTCATGGGGGCATGGTGAACGTCACCAGCACCCTGGGCCAGGGCAGTTGTTTTTCCTTTACGTTGCCCCTCACGCAGGCCGTGTCGGCGGCAGCGGTCAGCGGCCAAGGGGCTGAGGTAACGGAAACCACATCGCTGCTGGATGGGCCCGAATCCGCGCCCCTGATTTTGTTGGTGGAAGACAACGAAGCAAACATCGTCACCGTGTCGTCCTATTTGGATACGAAGGGCTATCGGCTGTTGGTGGCTCGGGACGGGGCGGCCGCCGTGACCTTGGCTACCCTGGAGCGGCCCGACTTGATTTTGATGGATATCCAGATGCCTGGGGTGGATGGCATTGAAGCGATGCGGCAAATTCGCAACGATGAGGAACTGGCGGACGTGCCGATTATTGCGCTCACAGCCCTGACCATGCCGGGCGATCGGGAGCGTTGCTTGCAAGCGGGGGCCAACGATTACCTCAGCAAGCCCATGCGCCTGAAGCAACTGATGGAATTAATCCAAAAATGGTTACTCAATCGTTAGGGTTTGCCCAAATTCGTTAGGCGATCGCTCGCTAACCAAGCCGAATTAGGTCGTTTTCGTAACTAATTTGTCATGAAAACCCTTCACATTCGGGAATTTCGCGTTTTTGGAAGCTTATTCCCGAGTTTTTCGCCTTTAGCCGCTACCGTAGGCCCCCATCAGGGCAATCCCGACCCTTAGTTCGCAGTTCGCAAGCAACGCGATTTGCGAGCGATCGCCACGTGGCCGCTTGCACCCATCAAGACCCGCACCCACATCTCTCTCCCCCATCAGGCTGGCTGACTGACAAAATTACCAAAACTGCTCAATTGGTAGGTTGGCTTGAGGCCCGTGGCTTGCTTTCCGCAGGGTCATCCAACAACCACAAAGATTGCAAAAATTGCATGGATTGCGTTGGATTTTGCAAAGCTCAACCCAACCTACTGCTAGGGCAAATTGAGTATCGATGCCGACCTTTGAAATTCGGTTTTTGAGCCATCCTGAGACAGGATTCAAACCCCGATTAAGCACAAGAATGCCCGAGGCGACTCACTGGGTTCTTGGGCATTTTTGTAGATGGCATTTTCGTGAATAGCGTTTTCGTGAATAGCGTTTTCGTGAATACAGATTTTCATTAGCACTCTGACCGAAACTCCACTGCATTTAATCCCTATGAGCTTTGCGAATCCTGCAATCCACTCTCCTTTGATGGCTCCCGATCGCGCGACCTACTCTTGCTTGAGCGATCGCAATGCGCAGATGGTGATCACAGCCTTAAGCCAGTGGGCCTTGCTTGAAAACCAGCTCGATCGCTTGTTTGAGCGGGCCGTGCAGGCGGTGACAGAGGTGCTGAAAGTCTCCTACAGCAGCATTTGGCGCGTGTTGTCCGATCGCCAATCCCTGCGGCGCGTGGCCACCATTCCCGCTGCCGCCAACGAACCCACAGAAGTGACCGTGGCTAACGTGCCCCTGGTGCAGTCGCTCTTCAGTGTGGAATCGCAATTGCTGGCGGCCAATGTGCCCTTGGGTCACGATTTACAGAACTTTCCCCTTCCCTTGCCCGCCAACAGCCAAAGCGGTTTGCTGCTGGGCGTGGTGGGCCGCGATCAACTGCTGGGGCTGCTGGAAATTCATCACGAACAGCCCCGATCGTTCTCGGAAGATGACGTTTACTTCCTGCAAGCCGTGACCAATGTGCTGGCGGGGGCGATCGAGCGGCGGCGATCGGAAGCCTTGATTGACACCCAAAGCCGCGTCCTCGGCTCGATCGCCCAAGGAGCCAACCTGCAATTCGTTTTTAATCAACTCTGTGAACTGCTAGAGCAGGAACTTCCCGGAGCCTATTGCTCAATTTTGGTGTTGGATCCCGAGCAAAAATGCCTGCGTGCCGGGGCCGCCCCCAGCCTGCCCAGCGAATTTGCCCGAGGGGTTGATGGGCTGATGATTGGCGAATGTGCCGGATCCTGCGGCACGGCGGCCTATCGCGGTGAGCCGGTCTTTGCCACGGACATTGCCACCAACCCCCTTTGGTCATCTTTTCGAGACTTTGCCCTCAGCCACGGCATCCGCGCCTGCTGGTCGTCGCCCTTTTTGGCCGCCAACGGTGAGGTGCTGGGAACCTTTGCCCTGTCGCACCGGTTTCCCTGCCAGCCCACGGCCTACCACCGAGAGGTGATCAACACCGCCGCCAGCCTGGCCAGCATTGCCATGGAAGCCCACCGCCGGGCCGAAGCCTTGCAAGCCGCCAATCTCTCCTTGGAACAAAAGGTGGAAGAACGCACCGCCAAGCTTCAAGACACCCTTCAACGATTGCGCCAGGCCCAAGCCCAATTAATCCAAGCGGAAAAGATGTCGAGCTTGGGGCAAATGGTGGCCGGAATTGCCCACGAAATTAACAACCCCACAGCTTTCATTGCGGGGAATTTGTATCACATGGAAGCCTATTTCCATGATTTGGTGAGCATTATTCAGGCCTATCAAGCGGAATATCCCAATCTTTCGCCGGCCATGCGCGATCGCCTGGCAGAATTGGATTTCGACTTCCTCATTGCCGATTTACCGCAAGTGCTCGGCTCCTTACAATCCGGTTGCCAACGAATCACCAACATTGTGCTGGGGCTGCGGAATTTTTCCCGCTTGGATGAGTCCAGTATGAAGGCGGTGGATTTGCATGAAGGGCTGGACAACACATTGATGATTTTGAATCACCGATTGATTGACCAGGGCGATCGCCCGGCGATTCAAGTGACCAAGGACTATGGCCCTTTGCCTCCGGTCACTTGCCATGCCAATCAGCTCAATCAGGTGTTTATGAATCTGTTGAGCAATGCGATCGATGCCTTGGCCGATCGCTGGGCCCACGAGGGAGCCGGATTTGTGCCCCAATTGCACATCGCCACACGCCTCAGCCAGCCCGATCGGGTGCAAATTTCCATCCAGGACAACGGCTTGGGCATTCCCGAAGCGCTGCGATCGAAAATTTTTGAGCCGTTTTATACCACTAAGCCGATCGGCCAGGGCACGGGGCTGGGTTTGGCCATCAGCTACCAAATTGTGCAGGAACAGCACCAAGGATCGCTCGGTTGCCATTCAACGGCCCAGGAGGGAACCACGTTCACCGTGGAAATTCCGATCTAGGCTCACGGGTTGCGGTGCAGAAACCACATCCCCCATTCAACCGGCTAGGGCCGATCGGTTAGGCGCGATCACGGTTTTGGCGGGCGGGGGCGAAGGTGGGATCGTGGCGCAGAGCGGAGTCCCAATAGGCAAGGGCAGTGCGCCGATCGCCTTGCAATTGGGCCACTTCCCCTTGCAGGTTCAGCACCTCCAACCGTTGGCGGAGGTCGGCGCGCTGGTCAGCTTGATCCAGCAGGGTAGCGGCTTCGGCCCATCTGGCTGAGTCGCAGTGCCCCCAGCGAATCAAATGCTTGACCCGGTTGATCAGCAACTGGAAGCTACGGGGATTTTGCTTCAGTTGGGCTTGCAGGGCTTGATCCAAATAGCGGAAATCGGCGCTGGCTAGCTCTGGGTTGCCCAAAGCCAGGTGGATTTCGGCCCGCAGCTCCACCATTTGTCGCCGGTACAGTTCTTTTTTGTGTTTCGCGGCGATCGCCCGATCGGCATAGATCAGGGCTTGATCCCAATGATGCTGTTGTGCTTCCAGCTTGGCCAGAGAAGCACAAACCAGCCCATCGCGGGGATTACAAGCAAAGGCTCGCTCGAAGAGTTCGCG
>NZ_LIRO01000102.1:0-54213 GCF_002742025.1 Limnothrix sp. PR1529 | reverse complement strand
GTTCTCCCCCATCTCTACCCCCCCCTCAAGGACTGTTATGAAAACCGATCTAGACTTCTCGAATCGTTACCTGTTGGATTCCGTCGTCTTCCGCCCCGACTTCAACTCAACGGGCGAAACCATCAACATCAATCAAGCCTGGTCTCTGTTTTTCACAGCGGGGCGCGAAGATAAGGCCCTGGGTTTCAATGCCGAAACCGGACGCTTTTTCACCAACATTCTCTTCGCCTTGGCGGCCGCAGGGGCCCTGTGGGGTCTACTCTTCAGCAGCACCCTGTAAGTAATGGCTGTAGAGCTTTTCCCGCCTCGAATCCCCAGCAGCTAACCTGCAATGAGAATCGTTAAAACTGACAAGAGCCGGGCCACAGTGTGGCCCGGCTCTAAGTCTATTGGGAGCGTACTGTTGAGAGCGTCCTGTATCTCAGGAGTTGCCCCCTAGGGTTCCAGGGCGATCGCCGGAGCCACTAACGGTTTTGCGCCCGGCATCAGCCCGATCGACTGTGACTCCCGACTCACCAAGGTTGGCACCGCGTCTCGCAGCCGTGCCGTTAGTTGCACCGTTGTTGAGTCATAGATCTGGGTCAACAGCTTGGGATAGAAGCCAATGCCAATGATCGGAATCAGCAGACAGGCGATGATGAACACCTCGCGTGGTTCCGCATCGATCAGCACCTCGTGGGACACCAATTCCTGATTTTCCGGGCCGTAGAAGATTTCCCGCAGCATCGATAGCAGATAAACCGGCGTGAGAATCACCCCCACCGCTGCCAGGAAGACCACAATCACCTTAAAGGGCAACGAATAGGCATCACTGTTGGCAAAACCCAGGAACACCGTTAGTTCTGCCACAAAGCCGCTCATCCCCGGCAAGGCCAGCGATGCCAGCGAGCAAGCCGTGAACATCGAGAAAATCTTGGGCATCTTTTGGCCCACGCCGCCCATTTCATCCAGCATTAGGGTGTGGGTGCGATCGTACGTGGCCCCCACCAGGAAGAACAGGCTCGCCCCAATCAACCCATGGGACACCATTTGCATCATCGCGCCGCTGATGCCCAAGTCCGTGAAGGAACCCAAGCCAATCAGCACAAAGCCCATGTGGGAAATCGAGGAATAGGCAATTTTGCGTTTCAGGTTCCGCTGGGCAAAGGAGGTGAGTGCCGCATAGACAATGTTCACCACCCCCAAAATCACCAACACGGGCGCAAAGGTGGCGTGGGCTTCCGGCAACATTCCGGCATTCATCCGCACCAGGGCATAGCCACCCATTTTCAGCAGGATGCCCGCCAGCAGCATGTGGACTGGAGCCGTGGCCTCCCCGTGGGCATCGGGCAACCAGGTATGCAGCGGGAAAATGGGTAGTTTGACGGCGTAGGCAATCAAAAATCCGCCGTAGAGCAACAGTTGCAGCGTGTGGCCATAGGGTTTGAGGGCCAGCTCCCGCATATCAAAGGTGACCGTATCGCCGTAGAAGGCCATGGCCAGGGCGGCAACCAAGATAAACAGCGAGCCACCAGCGGTGTAAAGGATGAATTTGGTGGCGGCGTAGAGACGTTTTTTGCCACCCCAAATCGACAGCAGCAGGTACACCGGAATCAGTTCCAGTTCCCAGACCAGGAAGAACAAAAGCAAGTCCTGAACGGCAAAGACGGCGATTTGACCGCCATACATGGCCAGCAGCAGGAAGTAGAACAGTTTGGGCTTGAGAGTGACGGGCCAGGAGGCCAAGATGGCCAAGGTGGTGATGAAGCCCGTCAGCAGGATCAGGGGCATGGAGAGGCCGTCTGCGCCCACTGACCATTTCAGGCCGAGTTCGGGAACCCAGGTGTAGCTTTCCACCAGTTGCAGTTCGGGGTTGCCGAAGTCGTACTGGGTACAAAAGGCATACACCAACAGGATGAAGTCAATGAGTCCTACTCCCAACGAAAACCAGCGTACGGTTTTGCCGTCTTTGTCGGGCAACAGGGGCACGATCAGGGCGGCGACGATGGGGAGGAGAATGGAGGTCGTCAGCCAGGGAAAGTTCATAGGAAGTCTTGCGTCGCTAGGTGCGATCGCGACTTGGCAAAGCGTTAGTGGGTGCGTTACTCAAAGCGTTGAGTGGTGATGGTTTTAGCCATCTCTGCTGACAGTGTAAGCAATGGGATCGATCCCGTGGCGATCGCTTAATACTTTGGTTACAAAGCACTTTGAACTCTTTAAAGTTCCGTTGCAGTTTGTGGCTATTTCCTAATTTTTTGCTATGCAGCTTTTGGCAGGAATTCCCCTTGCGGGTGCGATCGCTTTTGGAATTTATCAATTCTTAAGAATTGATCAAGGTTAACGTTTGTTGATTAACGCTTGCTACTTAACCCTTGGATGTTAATCCTTGGATGCTTTCTTCCCCTGGGTTTTGAGTCTTCAGCTTGGAGTCTTGGACTTTGATTGTGGAGACTCTGGGAAAAATTGGGGGAATTTGGGATCTCGGGAAGTACCTAACTCTCAAGCTTCTGCGGTCGATCGCCCCAAGGCCCTAGCGATCGGGGCGGGCAGGGGGCCGGCAGTTGGGATTGGGCAGCAGAGCATCCCAAGTTTCGGCGGTCACTTCACCACTGGGATCCAGTTTTTGGGTTTCCTGAAAAAGACGAACAGCGTTGGCTAAGGCGGTGTCGTAGGTTCCGTCTGCGGGGCCTTGATAGAACCCCAGGAGCGCCAAAATGCCCTGAAGTCGGCGCACATCGCTGCCACTGTCACCGGGGCCCAAGTTGGGCAGGGGTTCCCGACGCGGCGGGCAGTTGGCCCAAGCGGGCCCCATGCCCAGGCTGAGACTGATGCCTAGGCCGATCGCCCCCAGGCTCAGGAGCATTCCCAGCCGGGTGAAGGCAATTGCTTTTCGGGCCGATGCAGGATTTGGAGCCATGGCCAGCCTGGGACAATTGAAATGTTCGAGAATGGAAAGGAGGCGGTTCCAAGCCATAGGGCTAATTAACGGTTAGGCAATGGTTCAAGAACGAATTCTCAGCCGCACAGCGGAGCATCGGGAATCAAGGGTCAAGCTTGGACGGTTTTTTGCCATCCATCTTGAATTGGAGATCCCTTAGATTAGAGATTCGCTTGTCGCGCGATCGCGCTGGATTTGGCAAATCATGAGTTTTGGCGATTGGCCCGTCAGTTTACACGGTCGATTTGAAGGGGCCCTTGTGGGAGGCTTGGTGGCACTTCACCAGCTCGATCGAACCTGGGAGCGCGATCGACGCAATTTGGACGCGGCTTTGCAAGGGGCCCTCCAATTGTCAGAGATCGTTGGTGCACAGGCGGGCCCGGATCCGGGGCTGTTGGCCTTGGCCTCACTGGAGCCGCTGATGGCGGGGCCGGGCGATCAGTTGGGCTTGGCCCTGTTGCCTTTGCTATTGCGCTGGTTCGATCGCCCTTTGGTGTTGCGCCAACTGTGGACTCAGGCGATGGATCAGCCTTTGCCCGAAGCGGTAATTTTGGGGGCGGAGGTGTTGGCCTGGGTGTTGGTGCATCCCAATGCTGCCACGCTGGAATTCTCCCAGGGCGATCGAGAGGAAACCGAGTTCGATCCTGCGGCCCATGCGACCCATTCCACTGCTCTCTCCAACACCCTCTCCAATACCCTGTGGCCGTCGGTGGTCAACATTCTCAGCGATTGGCAAACGTTGGATCGATTGGCCCTGGATTGGCCCCAACGGCTGCGGGCAGCCACGCCGGAAACCTTGCCTATTTTGGTGGCACTCCATAGCCTGCGATCGAGCGGTGGCCGCTGGGCCAGCAGTTTAGCCCGCTGCCAACAGCAGTCGGCCAGTGCGGTTTTGTGGTCGGGAGTATTGGTGGGTGCGGTGGGGGGCTGCGCGGCCATTCCGGCCGATGTGGGGGCAATTGTGCCCGATCGGCTGCTGACCCGGGCTATTCAGGGATCGCAGATGTTGATCGATCGCTGGTCGGGTCGCTTGCCCCAATATCCCCTAACCGACTCGATCGCAGAGGGCGATCGCCTGATTACCCATTTCAGGGTGGGACGCTGAGTTGAACGCTGAGCAATTACACCCCGCAAAATCCGCAACTGGGGACGATTCAGCCAAAATTACCGATAAAATGCCCTACGCTTCAATCAACTGAGATACTGCCAAGATGCCACCCCAATCCCGCCATGGGGCGATCGGGTGGTGGCTGGCCCCATCTTGCCATGGGGCCGGTGTTAACCCATTGCGCAATCTTTGCGAGAGCGCTACGACTGTTGAAATTGTCCAGCAACCGGTTGGCCAGAGTGATGAATGAATCCCATGGGATCATGGCCAACTCAGCCAACCGGTTGAAGTACCGACAGAGTCCCTGCAAGATGAACATGGAGACGAGACCCTTTTGGGATGACCTCCGATGGTTCTTCAGAATGGCATTTTTCAGCCCATTCTTTGGGTCAAATCAATTGGGTGGAACTGATTATGGTGACTTGGATTGCAATGGCTACTGGCGCAATCGGCGCAGGGTGTTAGGGGCAAAATGAGAGCCTCCCAGACGTTGACCCCCGCCAATCCGATGGGGCGTGATGGGCAACAGCCTGCCCCATCCCACACCGACTCCGAAGCCAGTGCGCAGGAACCGCCACCTCGCCAGGGTTCCCTAGAAGATGCGGAGGATCCGGTGGAGCCAGTGGGCGGCCGATCGCCCGAGCCATTTCGCGACCCATCCCCCGGCCGATCGCCCTTGGGGCCAAATTCTTGCAGCGTTTCCCCGCCTGGTTCAGTACCGCCATTGCCGCCATTGCCCCCCAGCCCATCGACCCGGCACGGATTTGGGCAGCTTTGGCCCGAGCGACTTTGCTGGCTGAACCGTCGGCTGAGTTCACTGGTTCAACGAGTGACGATCAACGGAGGAGTTGGGGTGATTCGCGGCGCTTGCCATAGTCTCTGTTGCCAAACCATGGGCCAACCCTATGTGCGGCGGGCCCGATCGATCCGTCAGCGGGTGCAAACCATCCTGCTAGGGATTTTGGGGGCGATTATTCTGACGGCCACCATGAGCCAGCCTTGGTTAAATCAACCGCGCTACGGCATTGGTTCGATCGCCCCCCAGGATATCGTTGCCCCCTACGATGCCCAAGTGGTGGATCAAGTCACCACGCGCAGCCGTCGAGAGGCAGCCCGCAACGGCATTGTGCCCGCCCTGAAAATGGACTCCGATGCCACCCAACAGTTGGCGGCCGAGTTGCAACGTCGGCTGGAACGGAGTGATGAACTGCGTCAGGTGGCTGGTCAGTTTCCCTATTGGCCGTCGGCAAACCTGTCCACTGACCTGCAACAAATTGCGCGATCGCTCAATGAAGCGGACTGGCAACAGGTGCTCCAGGCCCTGGGGCAAGCGTCCCCCCACCCCACTCCCCGACCCACGGGCCGATCGGATGGGTTTGACCCCTTCAAGCCCTCCCTGGCCTCCGGCAAAGTTCTGCCCATTTCAGCAGAACACCCCCTGGTGGTTGCCCTCAAAACCTACCGCATTCAGTCCGGTGAAACGGCGCTGCGGCAAGTGATCAGCGCCATTGAAAAGGCCCGCGAACGCTACGCTATGGCCCAAGCCGTGATGCAGGACTTTGGGCAACAGGACTACACGGTGGATCTGTTCACCCTGACCGATACCCAATGGCAGGCCACCCGCGCTAAAACCTTGGTGGCCCTCGAAAACCTGTTGGTGCAGGGCCTCGCGCCCGGTTTACCGCCGGAACTCGTTGAACGGGCGGTGCAACTCCATGTGGCGTTGGTGGTTCCCCTGGAAGGTCGGGCCCTGGCTCAGCAGCTTTTGCTGGGCACGATCGATCGCCCCACCCTCACGGAAGATCCAGATCGCACCCGCCGCTTGGCTGAACAGGCGGCGGAAGATGTGCCCCTTTCGATCGTGTCGCGGCGCATGGGCGAAACCATTGTCCGTCAGGGTGAACGCATTGATGCGGGCCAATTTGCCCTGCTCGATCGCTATGGTCTCAGCTCTCGGAATGTGAACTGGGGAGCAATTCTGCGGCTGTTCCTGTTGGTCTCGGGGGCGATCGTGGCCTTTTGGCAAATTGAGCGCCGGGTCTATCACCGACTGCGCCAGCGAGACTGCTTCCTGTTGCTGCTGCTGGCCACCAGCACCCCCCTGTTGATCAGCATGGGAGCCACCTGGCCTTGGGCCAGCCCCACCATGCTGGCCAATTTGTCTGCCATTGGCCTGCTCAGTGGCAGTTTTTACGGCTCCCTGGTGGGCATGTCTTTGGTGGGGCTGTTGGCGCTGCTGTTGCCCCCCGGTTTGGAGGTGAGTTGGGTTGATGCCTTGATCGTGGCGGCGGGGGGCTTGGTAGCTGCGGCCTGGGCCGGCCGGGCCCGATCGCGCGAAGACTTGGCCCTGTTGGGCGGGGGCGTGGCGATCGCCCAAGGAGGGCTATACCTGGTCATGAACCTAATCAACAGTGCCGCGGCCGAATTTGTTTGGCTGACGGTTCTTGGTTCAGCGGCCCTATGCGGGTTTGCGGGGCTGATTTGGGTGATCATCGCCATTGGCCTCAGTCCCTACCTGGAACATCTGTTTGATTTGGTCACTCCCATTCGCCTGGCGGAGTTGGCGAATCCCAATCGCCCCTTGCTGAAGCAACTGGCGGCGGAAGCGCCGGGCACGTTTCAGCACACCCTGTTTGTGGCGAGTTTGGCGGAGGCGGCGGCTCGATCGCTCGGCTGCAATGTGGAACTGGTGCGGGCCGGCACGCTCTATCACGACATCGGCAAGCTCCATAACCCCCGCGCCTTCATCGAAAACCAAATGGGCGGCCCCAATCTGCACGATCAGCTGGCGGATCCTTGGCTGAGTACGGAAATTGTCCGCAAGCATGTGAGCGAAGGCTTGGTGATGGCGCGGCGGGCCCGGTTGCCCAAGGCCATCCAAGCTTTTATTCCGGAACACCAAGGCACGATGCTGATTGCCTATTTCTATTACCAAGCCAAGCAACAACAGGAACAGCGAGAGCAGCGGGCCAAGACAGCCCATTTCGGGTTAGAGCAAACTTCTGTGGAGCGATCGAGCCGATTCGATCGCGTAGATCGCTTAGACCAAGCCGATCGAGCAGGTCAAGCAAATCCAGCCCACCAGCCCGATCGCGCCACAACCACCCTCGAAACAACCCAAACAACCCAACAGGACAAGGCCCCCCAAGGGCGATCGCCCTACCAAGCTTGCAATTTAGATCAGCGTCCGGTGCTGGAAAGCCATTTTCGGTATCCGGGCCCCATTCCCCAATCGCGGGAAACAGGAATTGTCATGTTGGCGGACTCCTGCGAAGCGGCCCTGCGATCGCTGGAAAATGCCACCTATGAGGAAGCCTTGGCGCTGGTGAATCGAATGTTGCGGGCCCGCTGGCAAGACAATCAGCTCGTTTGCTCGGGCCTGAGTCGGGAAGACCTGCGGGTAATTGCGGAAGTGTTCGTTACGGTTTGGCAGCAGTTTAACCACAAACGAATTGCCTATCCCAAGGCCGCTTTAAACGTGCCCGATCGGCCAGCAGCAGAACCAGCGGCCAACTCCTGCGCCAAATAGTGCAACTTCAAAATGCAGCAATGCAGAAATGCAGAAATGCAGGATTGATTCAACCACCGAACGATCGGGGTTGGCTCGCCTATTTGCAAAAATGTCAGTAAACCACAGCAAATTAATCACGGTTGATTAACCCCAAGGCGATCTCAACATTCGGACTTCGAGCGCGATCGGTTCCCCTGCGGTGGCTGCTGGTGATGCCCGTGGCGATCCAGTTGGTGGGGGCGATTGGGCTAACCAGTTGGCTCGCCTGGCGACATGCCAACCACCTGCTAACCGCCAACAGCACCCGCCTGCGCCAGGAAACCAGCCTGCGGATTGGGCAATTTTTGCAGGGCAGTTTGCAAGCCCCAGTCCAGGTGGTGCAACTGATGGCCCAGGATTCGGAAACGGGGCGGGTGAATTTTTTGGATCCGAGCGATCGGGAACAACGCCTGATTGAATATTTCCAAATCTTCAAGGGCACGGTGGACAACGTGGCCTATGGCGGCCAGGATGGGGAGTTTGCCGCCGTGCAGTTCACCGACGATCGCAGCGCTCGCCAATTGCAGGTGGCCGGGCGAGCCACGGACGGCAAAATGCTGGGGTTTGATTTAGACCAAAACCGCAAGCTGACCTCCGTGGCCCAAGTGTTTGACCCGCGCCGCCGGAGTTGGTACAGCAACACCTTCAAGGCCGAGCGTTTGGTTTGGAATTCGGTCTTTCAGCTCCACAGCAACCCGCAAATTTTGGCGCTGCCGGTGAGCCAGCCCGTGCGCGATCGCAATGGGCGAGTCATTGGGGTGGTCACGTCGCGGCTGTATCTGTCGGCGGTGAGCCGGTTTCTGAAAAACCTGCCGATCGGGCGATCGGGCTTGGCTTTTGTGATGGAAACCGATGGGCAGCTCATCGCCACCTCCACCGCCACGCCGTTGGTTTGGCCCAACCAACCCCAACCCAGCCGCATTAAGGCCAATCAATCCCTGCATCCGGTGATTCGAGCCACGGCCCAACATCTAGCAGCCGATCGGATCATCACCGCCCCAACGGATCCCGCAGCCCCGCCAGCCAGAGTTCACCCCCCCGCCGCTGCCAATCCCCAATCCTTTACCCTGACCGTGAACCATCGCGCCTATTTGGGCCAGGCCACTCGGTTCCAAAACGCGATCGGTCTGCAATGGTGGGTGGTGATTGTGGTGCCGGAAAGTGATTTTTACGCCCCGATCGCCGCTCAGTTACAAACAACGGTGGTGGCTTGTTTGGTGATGTTGCTGGTGGTGGCGGCGGTGGGGGGATGGCTGACCCAATGGCTAACTCGGCCGCTTCAGCACCTGGTCTTGGCGGCGGAGGGTTTGGCCAAGGGGAACTGGCTCGATCGCGCACCCCGATCGCCCATTGCCGAAATCGATCGCCTGGCCAGCACCTTCAACGCCATGACGGAGCAGCTCGCCCAATCTTTTCAAACCCTGGCCCACCAAGCCGCCCACGATCCGCTTACGGATTTGCCCAATCGCCACACCCTGCTGCAAGCCATTGACCATCGCCTAGAGCAAATGGAGCAGCAAATAGAACAGCAAATGGCGCAAAACATGACCCAAAACATGGTCCACCCCATGGGCCCACCGGGGGAACCGTCTTTGGCAACCGGCCTCAACCCTCAGCCCTGGCCAGGGTTAATTGATGCCGGGCCCGGTCACTATAGCGCCATCCTGCATTTGGACTTGGATGATTTCAAGCTGGTGAACGATTCCTTGGGCCATTGGGTGGGCGATCAGTTGCTGACCCTATTGGCCCAGCGGCTGCAAGCCCATTTGCAACCTAATGAGGTGCTGGCTCGGTTTGGGGGCGATGAATTTACGCTGTTTTTGGAAGGATTGGCCAGCTATGACCAAGGGATCGATCGCGCCATTCAACTGCAAACCCTCATTGCCCAACCCTTTGACCTGGGGAGTTTGGAAATTTTTGCGCGCGTCAGCATCGGCATCACCTGGGTAAATCCTCAGTTGGATGCGGAAACCCTGCTGCGTCAGGCAGAAATTGCCCTTTATGCGGCTAAACAGCGGGGCAAAGGCACTTGCGTAGTCTTCCGGCGGGAAATGCATGCCCAGGTGCTTAGTCGGTTCCAGATGGCTTCGGATTTGCAATGGGCGCTGCCTCGACGAGAACTGGTGCTGCACTACCAACCGGTGGTGGCGTTGGAGACCCAAGCGATCCAGGGATTTGAGGCCCTGATGCGCTGGCACCATCCTCAACGTGGGTCGATCGCCCCCACGGAGTTCATCCCGATCGCGGAAGAAACCGGCATCATTGTGGAGTTGGGGCTGTGGGCCCTGCGGGAAGCCTGCCAGCAACTACAGCATTGGCGATCGGCCTATCCCTGGTGTCAAGAGTTGCCCATTTCCGTCAACTGCTCCATTCGTCAACTGACGGGGGCGGACTTTGTGGGGCAAGTGGAGGCCATTTTGCAAGAAACGGGGCTGCCCCCCAATCTCCTGGCTTTGGAAATTACGGAAAGCCTGTTGATGTACCTCTCCCCGGAGTTGCGGGCCACGCTCGATCGTCTGGCGATCCTGGGGGTGCGCTGGGTGATTGATGACTTTGGCACGGGCTACTCGTCCCTCAGCTATTTGCACCAATTGCCACTGTCGGGGCTGAAAATTGATCAGTCGTTTATCCATAACCTCGATCGCCAAGAACGACCTCGGGCGATCGTGGCTGCCATTTTGAACCTGGCCGAGCAGTTAGAGTTAACCGTCACCGCCGAAGGAGCCGAAACCATCTCCAGCATCAGCACCTTGCAGGGGTTGGGCTGTCGGCAAGTGCAAGGGTTCTTTTTCTGTCCAGCCAGCACCCCCCGCACCTTGGAGGCTTGGATGACGAATTGGCAAAGGCGTGTGCGACCGCCCCGGCCGCGGTTAACCATTGTTCGATCGCCCCAGGAGCGATCGGCTCCGGCCACCAACCGCGCCCTGATCGACACCATCGATCGCACCCTAAACTACGCCGCTGAACGCCTTGATCCCCAGGAATTGGATCCCCAAAACCCCTGAGCAGGGGCCGGAGCGATTCATGCCTGGGTAGGTCACCCTCCGGCATTCAGACCCACAATTCTGATCTGATCGGGACTGGCACCGCGCACTAGCCCCAGGGCCAAACCAGTGCTGCTATCCGTAATCAGCGTGGCCGCGATCGCCTCCACCCGAAAATCCGCCGTCCGAATCATCGATCCTGGCGGAAACGGCCCCTCAGGCGCATGGTCGCGCGAATCGCCAATCACCAAGTAGCGCTGGCTGAGGCGCACATTGGCCGGCAACACACCATCCGCCAACTGGATGCGATCGCCCTCGGCCGCGTTGTAGTCCAGGATGATATCCACCACCAGCTCATCCACGTTGAAAATTGGGTCGGTGGTACGGGGTTGCTCACTCCCGATCGCGCTGTTGGCCGGGGCATCGCCCGGCCGGAGGATGAAGGTATCCGCGCCGCGACCTCCCCAGAGCCGATCGCGCCCCAAGTCTCCCGCGAGAGTATCGTTGCCGGCCTCACCGGTCAGGATATCGGCCCCCTGCCCCCCCAGCAGCAGATCATCCCCTTCACCGCCATAGAGATAGTCGGCCTGTAAATTGCCAAATAGGGTGTCGCTGCCGGCCCCGCCGCTGAGGTAATCCATCCCTCGCCCACCGATCAGGCGATCGGCCCCGTCGTTGCCTTCCAGATAGTCGCCGCCCCCGTTGCCATAGATGATGTCTGCGGCCTCGCTGCCCTGCACCAAATCATCGCCATTCAGGGCCCGCACACCGCCTGGATAGGCCGTCAGCAGGGACGGAATCCGCACCCGATCGCCCTGTTGCCCATTGGCACTCAGATCAAAAAAACGCGGTCGGGTTCCATCATCGGGCGACAGCGGATCGCGAATCAAGCGAGTATCCGGTAATCCATCGGCAGCAAACAGGCTAAAGAAACTGCCGAATTCGTAATCATTGTCGGCCATGGTCAATGGGACAAATTCAATGGGGACAAATTACAGGCGCAACAAATCCGCACCGCTACCGGGTCGAGGTTGCACCGGAGTGGGACGCGGGGTATTGGTGGGGCCGGGGGTAGCGGTGGGCAGCTCACCCCGATTGCCGTTGGGGTCAAACAAAATCACCAGGGTGTTCACCAACCGATCGCGCTGGGCCCGGTTCAAGCGTCGAACGGCCGCCTGGTCCCCATCCAAGGGATTTTCCGTGAGGCGTTCATTGCCGGGATAGCTGGTTTCGGGAATGTATTGATGCAGGCCCAAATAGTCCGCGAGGGTCAGTTTCCAATCCAATCGCGAAAAGGGCGATCGCCCCACTTGGTAAACGTGGTAGCGAATCATGCGGGCTAATAAACTGCTGCCGCGATCGACCTCTCGGGACTCACGGTTGATGTAGTGATCTTCCCGGGGAATATCCGGCAGCACTTGATAAACCTGCCGCCAAACATCATTGGTGGAAGGAGGCAGTTGGGCGATCGCGGGGCCCCGAAGCATCAGGGCGATCGCCAAACCCAAGGCCACCCAAACGCCCCACAGGCCAGGCCAACGCCCCGATCGCCGCCCGTTTCCGCTCAACAGAGTCATAAACTGCCGTGCTCGCTTCATGGATTCTGAATCTTGGTTGATCCGGGCGGTCGAGATGACCGCGCTCCGGACGGGCGGGCCGAACCCTCAATTAACGCTCAAAAATAACGTTCAGAACAGAACCAACGTTCAGAAGCGTCATTAGGAGACTGACGAAACTGAGAAACAAACTAAGAAACAAAACGAACTAAGAAACAATGATGTCCGGCTGGGTCAGCTCATCGGACATTTCAATGATGGCGCGAATCACCGGCTTCATGGCAGATTCTTCGCCCGTGTCAAATTCTTCGTAGCGGCGACGCTTCGCCCGGTTGGCCACCTGCACCGTGATTTTGTAGCGATTGGACGATTCGGAAATCAGCGAGGCAGCACGATACATCAAATCCGACGTGTCAAAGGGCTTGTCGAGTTTAGACATGGTTGGCTAGTGAATGGGGCAAATTCAACGAGACGAGGTTGCTGTAGGTTGCGGAAGGAGCAGGGCCGTTGGCAACGGGCCCAACAGGAGCCGCTCAACCGTGGTTGCAAGCAAGCGCCACAAAATCACGGAGCGGCCGATCGCCTGTACCCAGCCTGTTTAGATTACCAGTTCCCGGGAGGGCGATCGGGGATGGGCCCAGGTGGGCCAGTGAGCCGGCCCAACTCCGATTCAGTCCAGTATCAGTCCGGCTTTAGTCCGTTGCGTCATGGCTCCACCCGCACGGGCATCCCCTCCGTGACCCGATCGAATAAATCCACAATGTCCTCATTGCGCATCCGCACACAACCGTGGGAAACCGCTTGACCGATCAGCTCCGGATTAGGTGTGCCATGGAAGCCGATCGAATTGTCACCATTGGTCCAAAACCCAATCCAACGAACTCCCAAGGGATTATCTTTTCCCGCCGGAACGATCGTGCCGTTGAAGGGGTGCTGCCAAACGGGATCCACGGTTTTTTGGATGACCTGAAAATGGCCCGTGGGCGTTTCCCAACCATCCCGCCCGATCGCCACGGGATAGCTGCGCACCATCACCGTACCGCGATAGAGATAAACCCGCCGTTCCCCAAGCCTTAACACCAGGGCACTGGAAACGACTGGGACATGGGCTTGATGTTGGCCCAAACCGGGCAACGGCGGTTGGGCCGTTTGCACGATCGGGGGCCACAGGCCTGGCCGCTCTAGGGGCGACTCATTGGCGGCTGGGTTAACGGCCTGGACGGGGCGGGGTTGCGGATTGGGAAGCGGTTGGGGCCCCTCTGCCCAGGCCGGGCCCCCGGACAGTAAGCCCAGACCCAGGATCGCCAGAAGGGTCAAGGGGCGAGAAGAGTCCCCAAAATGCGGCGGTTGCTGGAACTGCATAGGTTGGGTGTGGATTCAAGGCAGAGAGGCCTAGGGTTCAACCACAACGGTGGTTCCCATTTGCACTTTTTCAAATAGTTCTACAACATGCTCGTTGCGCATCCGCACACAGCCATTGGAGGCGGCCCGCCCGATCGAGTTAACCGTGGGCGTGCCATGAAACCCAATGATGCCGTTGGAGCGCTCCATAAACCCAATCCAGCGTAACCCCAGGGCGCTGTTGGGGCCGGGGTTGGTGACCTGGCCTGTCCAGGGATTGCGCCAAATGGGATTTTTCACCATTTGGAACACGCGATAGGTGCCGGTGGGGGTGGGGGTGGAAGGTTTCCCGATTGCCACCGGGTAGCTGACTTCTACCCGATCGCCCCGATAGACATAAACCCGCCGTTCCCGCAGTCGCAACACCAGTTTCACGGGCAGTTCCGCTGGCGCTGCTGTGGGGCTGGGGGACAAATTGGGGGCTTGGGCTGGAGGTTGAGCCGGAGTTGAGCCGGGAGTTGCGTTCGGGTTGGCTGAGTCGGTGGGGATGTTGGCGGGAACCACCGTTGGAGCGGGTGAGGCGGCTTCCGGGGCCCGCCCGATCGAGTCGTTCAGCCCATGGCCCTCAGCAGCGATGGTTGACGGAACAGGATTGGCCAAAACCGGTAGCGGCCCAGCGCTTGTCCAGGAGGCGGCCATCGCCAGGCCCAAGGCCAATCCTCGACGGGTGCGTCGTTGCACCAATTGCCAAGCCCAAGGCAGAGTAGATCGAGTGTGCATCATGCGTTCCTAACACCAAATTTGACCCAATCCGGAAGGGGGTAGGCAGGCTTGCGGTGGGTGAACCGAGGCTTGCAAAATCGCTCGCCATTTTAGCGCGGCCTTGGGAGCGGCCTGATCCCGATCGAATCTTGTTGCGCCTGCGCTCTCCAATCCTGAAGCGATCGGAAGCGATTTATGTCAATGCTGAATTTTTCCCCTATGGTCATTAACCGAACAATTTGAGCCACATCGGGATCGCCAGCAAAACCAGCACGGTGGTGAGGGCGATGCTGGTGGCAATCATGGAGCGATCAAGGTCGTATTCTTCCGCCAAAATCAGGCAAGCAAAGGCCGTGGGCATTCCAGACATCAACACCAGCCCCAGGCGTAATTGCGGATCAATCCCAACCACGATCGCCCCCAGTCCCAACAGGGCCGGCACGGCGATGGTTTTGAGCAGGGCCGGCACGGCCGCCACCCGCAAACAGTCCCACCCTTTCAGTTGACTGAGCCGAATGCCCATCAACACAAACGCCGTGGGAATCACCAGCCCCACGGAGCCATGGGACAGGGTTTCGATCCAGGAGGGCAGGGCGATCGGTTGGCTGGCCACCCCAAACCCAAATCCCCAAAGAGAGGGCACGGCGGCCATGGTTTTGACTTGACCCCACAGGCTGCGATCGCCCCCTGTGGAACCAAAGGTGCTGGCCACCCACACCCCGAGGCCATAGGTTCCCATCACGTTTTGGGACACTGCGTAAAACGCTGGAAATCCCGCTGAGCTGGCATCCAAAAACAAAGGGGCGATCGCCAAGCCCACAAAACCCGTGTTCCCCAGCATGGCGGAGAGAATATAGCTCCCTCGGGCGGCGGGTTCTGTCCACCAAGGGGCTGTTTCCGGAGCCTTGGCCGGATCGATCGGATCGATCGCGAGGTCTACCCCACAATCTGCCCCGAAATTTGTCTCCAAATTCGTCACCATCGGGGCCAGGGCGGGCGAGGTGCTGAGGGCGATCGCCGTTGCGAATTTCCCAGAGCCATGCCGCCCCCAAAGGCCCCCCGTCGGGCGATCGGGCGATATGTCAACGCGCAGATCGCGCCTCATCAGGTAATGCAGCGAAGCCAGGCTCAGCAAGGCTCCCAACACCACCGCGAGAGCCGCACCGGCCGGAGCCAGACCCATTTGGCCTGAAAAGTTGGTGTGGCGGGCGAGGGAAAAGACTTCGAGGGGCACACCGACCCAATAGAGCGATCGCCCGACCAGTCGCGGCCAAGAACGGGGTAACCAGGGCCCCAACAAAAGTCCCAACCCTGTCCAAATCAACAGTGGTGTGTAGGCATGTAGAAGTACTTCGGCCATACGGGACTGCGCGATCGCCGTAGGCCAGCCCGGTGCAGGGACGGTGATTTGGGTTTAGGGCCCAAGGCCGATCGACCCGCTCAGCAAGCTGGCGTTTAACCATGGGTTAACCCAATCATCGGATCACTTTAACATCACGTAGATACCAGCGCCCGTCCTTGCGTTGAGCTTCGTAGCGCACTCGCAGCACTTCGTTGTAGGAACCGGCGCGATCGGGCTTGCCATTTTTGAACAGTTTGGCCACTTCCCGCACCTCAGCGGTAATTTGACCGCGATCGGGCTGGTCTGGCGTGGCTTTCACATCCTCCAGCTTCACCTGATGTTCGTATTCCCAGTGCAGTTTTTGGTTGAGGGCATCGCGCGATCGGGCCCGCCAGGTGCGCAACATTGGGTCTGCCAAAATTTCCGTGAGGCGTTCTCCCTGGTGCTCGCGGCCCATGGCGGCAGTCTTGGCGCTCAGCCAGGTTTGCACCAGTTGCTGGGCGGTTTCCGGGTTGAGGCCAGGGGCCGTGAGGGCGGTTTCCGGGTTGGGAACTGCGGGCGGCGGCGGAATTTCAATCACGGGCCGATCAAGCTGGACGATCGGTTGTTCTCCCTCCAGGTTGGGCCCCCCTTGGAAGGTTTCGCCCAAAGCTTGGAACACGCGCCAAATGAGGAACGAACCAAGACCAATCACCATAATCCCGACCCCGATCGCGATCGGGAGTCGATCGCCGCCTCCACCCCGAGTCCGGGCGGGGCGATCGGAACGCTGACGGCTGCGACTGGGGCGATCGGCCCCACCAGGGGGTAGCGGAGGCGCGGCTCCCACGGTCGATCGCCCGCTGCTGCCCATGTTGCTGGTTCCTGTGCTGGCTCCCGTGGCCCGGCTGAGGGGAATCACGTTGTTGGGCGGCGGCGCGGAACCCGGAGCCGCAAAGTCCGAAAAGGCCCGGGCAACCGCGCCGGAGTCCTGGGCCGTTGGATCATGTTGGGTGGCTTGGGTTCCCAACTGTTCCGGCAAGGGCAGCGGTCGAATGGTGCTGGCAGTGGGTTCGATCGGGTTGGCGGCCGATGGCACAGGGGTAGGGCGTTGCCAGGGAAACTGGGGCATGTCGATCGACCGGCGATCGCCCAATTCGGCCAGGGCCGCCAAGGTGCGGTTCGATCCCCGGTTTGCTGTCATCGGTGTGGCCGCTTTCACGGAAGTGCGATCGGGAACCACTGTCCATTCATTCTCCGGTGGTTCCCCTTCCGGCAAGGCTTCCAGATAGCTTTGCACCGAAGCATCCGCGAAATATTCCTTGAGGGAAACACCCCCTTGCACCAAATCCCGGAAATGGGGAAACACCTCATGGCGTAACCAATGTTCCGTGTAGGCACAGAGGCCCGGCAACAAATCCGGCGCACCGGCCGACTGCTGACGAATCAGGGCGATCGCTTCCTGTTCTTGGCTTTGGCTCAAGTAGCGCGTGGCTTCTTCGGGCCGTCCCAACAGCAATGCACAAACCGCCTGCTCCAAGAACACGTCCTGACGATTGCCCAACCGACGCAACAGCAAGCTCGCTTGCCGCACAAAGGCCGGCTGTCGTTGCCCAAATCCCCGGGCGATCGCCGCATAGGCCGTCAGGAAGGTGGCCACCGCTGAGGGGCGCTTGGCCTCCGCTTCAAACAGGGCGAGCTGTTCTTCCGTGGTCAAATACACCCGCAGTTGTTGCACAAAACGCAGAAAATCCTCAACGCCCAAGCCCGATCGGTCATCCCCTTGACCATCAATGCCTTCGCGTTCTTTCAACATGCTGCGCAACAACTGCAAGCCCTGGCGATGTTGCACGCTGTTCTCGTCCGGATGGGCCAACAGCTCCAAAATGCGATAGGGCCGCAGTTTGTACAAATCCGCCTGAATTTCGCCCCGCAAGCTGGCAAACAGCCCATGGTGCAACAGCAACTCTTGGGCAATCTTGAGGGAGGTGGCGGCCGGTTCCGCCTGGCCTTGGTGCCACTGTTCGCGGCCCAGTTCTAGGTAGGCCAGCACCACGGTCAGCAGAATGTCTGCTAAGGCCAATTGCGGTTCGCCAAAGCGGCCCGCCTCGATCGTGCCCGGATTGCTCAGGTGGGGATAGCCCAGCTCCAGCACCAGTTCATATTCCCCCAACTCCTGGAGCAGCAGCAGTGCCCCCACAAACTGGCGCTCATCCAGATCCAGCATGGGGGTTTCGGCGCGATCGGCCGGCGGCTTCGCCCGGCGACGGCCTTGAGCATCCAGCAGCGGCGGAGCCGAACCACCCCCACCGGCCAAAAAGGTTTCATCATAGGCCTGCCGACTGGCGGCCTGACTCAGTTGCCGATAGGCCTCATCGATCAACTGCTGCCGCAGGGTAATGGCGGCCTGGGAATATTCCGGGCGCGGCAGTTGGTCACTCCGCTGGCGATAGGCCTGTTGCAGTTGCGGGGTGGTGGCCTGGATCGGCAAGCCCAAGATTCGGTAATAGTCTAGGGGGATCAGCACAACTGCCACCCTCGCGGTCTAACAACAACAATCAATCGATACCACATTATTTTGCGAACTGACGGCTTTTTGGGGTCTGGACGGAACGGACAAAGGGAGGTTGAACGGTTCTGGTTTGATGGTTTCAGCACAATCGCCTTCAACGCCGGCCCAATCTCGATCGAGCCTCGCAAGATGATCACGATCATTCCCGAGGATTCAGAACAGCTAGGCGTTATTTGGGCTATTCAAGTGGCTGGCCAATCGGCGATCGCTCAGACGATTCAGGCGAGCCATCGGTCATCAATCAGGCGATCGACCTTGGACAACAAAACCCTGCATTTCGCTTTTCAATAGTCTAGACAGCGTAAGTCTAGACAGCGTAGCCGTTGATGCCCGTTTCGGGGATATTCTGTTAATTCAAGGCTTCCTGATTCGCTATGGGCAAACGGCACTCGTATGCTAGCCTTTGCGACAAGTATGGGAGATGTAATGGGACCCGTGGACTCGCCACCGTTAAATCTTGCACCGGAGGCCCTCGATAGTTGGGTGATGCGGGTTTTGAACTGGCCAGGCCTGCAAGTGCAAGTGCGCCTAGCGGGAACCCATTTGCACGTGCTTTGCGAAGGGTTGACCTGTCCCGATGCGGCAATTTTGGAAGCCCGGTTTCGCCAAGGTTTGACCCGATCGCCCCTGCATCAGTTGTCTTGGGAAACCTTGCCCCGGCTGGTGTTGCTCTATGGTCGGCAACTGGGCCAAACCAAGCCGGCCTGGACACGCTACGTGGTGCTGGAGCCTTCCATGATGGCCACCGCTCCCACCGCAACCCCAATACCGACGGTTGCCGATGTGATGCAGGCGGCGGATGCTTCGGAGGAATTTGCGGCCCTGCCGTTGCCAGCGACCTCAACACCCGACGCGCCGCCCATCCAGGCCGCTTGGGCCGGTTTGGCCCAGCGGGCCGCCCAGCAGGTGGGTGAAACCCTGAAGCGATCGGGCATTCAAGCCAAGGTGACGGTCAAAATCACCCCCAGCCCCCGGGTGATTCAGGGAGAGTCGAACGGGGCTACGGGCCATCGCCTTTGGGCCATTTGCCAAGTGGCGGAACCGGTGGATTGGGTTGCCCAGGGGCCGGCCATGGCCCTGGCCTTGCGGGAACTGAACCTAGACGGCTTCCGGGATGGCTATGTGTTGGGCCAGGCCGTTGCGGAACCGGAACCGAATTGGATTTTGCGGGTGAACCTGACGGCTCCTCGCCAAATGTTGTTTGATTGGGCCCGTTGGGGGGATGTGCAGGCCCTCTCGCACTTGCTCGATCGCACCTTGGGCAGTCGTTTGGCCCAATCTGTTTCGGCGGTGTTGGAAGAGTCCACGCTCCATGTGTTCGCGAAGCTTCAGGAATCGGCCCTGGCCACGCCCCTGGAGGTGATTAGCACCGTTTCCACCCTGGTGCGGGCGATCGCCCCGCAGGGCATCCATTCCTTGGTGCTCTATGGCTGTCCCGATCGCCCGGAGGCCACGCCCCAGTGGGTGGAATGGATGGACTTGCCAGCGGCCAGCCGATCGGACTTGGCCGAGTCCACCCTCACCCTGGCCCAAAGTGATGATCATGCGGCCCAGGTGTTCTTGCTGGAGCGGTTGATTAATCCGCATTTGGATCAATGGATGGCTTCCGGCGGGTTGCGGGTGCAGCTCTGTCGGCGGGGCGATTTGCTGCATGTGATGTTGGATGGGCCCCGTTGCCCCGAGCAGGCCGCCGTAACGACCGCCGTGGCCAAGCTGATCCATGATCTGCAAGTGCCGGGCCTATCTGGGGTGCGGATCTATGGCCGGGCCGCCGGCAGCAAACAGCCCCAATGGCAATTTGCCGAAGATTTCACCGCCCGCTCTGGCCGTCTCAGCTCCCATGATGCGGTTCCGGATTTTGTGGGCGCGGAGGCAGTCGTGGCCCGGGCGGCCGAAGCCTCCGCCACCGAATCCCATTCCCCCCAAGGCTCCGATCGGGCCCGTTCCCCAGCGGATTCCCCAGCGTTCGATCCAGAGCTGGATCAGCCCATTGAGCGAGGATCGTTGCAGCCCCTGTCGTTGCCCGGTGCGGGACGATCGGGCTGGTCTTGGTCTCAGTTTCGGGAACGGGCTTGGTTGGAAGCGCGATCGACCCTCACAGCCACGGGCATTTGGACCACGGACGCGGAACCGGCCGAGTCAGCCACCGCCCATCCCAACACCCGCACTCGGGTTTGGTATTCCGATCGCCCGGAACCGGCCCCATGGCTCCCTCTCCTCAGCGCCGGGGCGATCGGGTGCAGCCTCGTTGTGGGGTTGGATTGGATCGCAGCCCGGCCCGAATGGGCCCTGTCTTCGGCCGCCCAAGCCCGTCGTTCCGCCTCAGCTCTGCTGAATCTTTCCAGCGGCCCGGCCGAAGCGGCGGAGGTGCTCCCGGAACCGCCCCAGTTTCCCAGTTTCAATAGCCCCCAGTTCGATCGGCAACTTCTGCTCTATCAGCAGTTTGTGCTGCGGGAAGGCGTGCCCGATGTCTTGGTGGTGGGCAGTTCCCGGGCCCTGCGTGGCATCGACCCCGCCCGTCTGCGCGATCAGTTGGCTCGCCATGGCCATCCCAAGCTCAAAATCTTCAACTTTGGGATCAATGGGGCCACGGCCAAGGTGGTGCAGGCGATCGTGCAGGGAATTTTGCCGCCGGAGCAATTGCCCAAGCTCATTCTCTGGGCCGATGGCACTCGCGCCTTTAACAGTGGGCGAGCCGATGCCACCTACCAAGCCATGGCCGCTTCACCCGCTTACCGGGCCCTTCAGCAGGGAAAATTTCCGCGCCCTGTCAGCCCGCTGGTCAGTGCTCCGAGCGGGGCCACAGCGCCACCACCGGAACCGCCCGATCGCCCCGGTAGCCTCACCAGCACCCGCGAAGCTCCGGCCCTGCTGCGTCAATCTTGGTTAGGCTCCACCGTCGAAACCATCCCCACCCCCGAAGATGTGGAAGCTTGGTTGCAGGAGCGCACCACGGGACTATCCCAGGTGCATAGCCGCCGTGATAGTCTCAAGGCCACCCTGCGCGATCGGTGGCAAGGGTGGGATCTATTTGCGTTATTGGGTGCTCGCGAGACCCTCCGTCGGGGTCTCAGTCCTGCCCTGCCCGATTTGGTGCAGGGGGCCCGGGCCCACTTGGGGAAAGTGGCAGCCACGGCCGGTGCAGGGCGTGATGGGGTAGTGGATTTACACGGCTTCTTACCCCTGTCTGTCAAGTTTGATCCTGCTACGTACTATCAAACCTACCCACGGGTTCCGGGGGATTTTGATAGCGATTACCGTAGTTTTTCCTTGGGGGGCGAGCAGTTTGATGCGCTAGCGGGAATTCTGCAATATGCCCAACAGCGAGGAGTAAAGGTAGCTTTTGTGAATGTGCCCTTGACGGATGATTATTTAGATCCACCCCGATCGGCCTATGAACAAAAGTTTCACCAATTCATGAACTCACAGCCGTTGTTGTACCTCAATCTTTCGCGGCTTTGGGTGAATAAGTATGATCGATTTTCGGATCCAAGCCACCTCAATCGCTACGGGGCCCAGGCCCTAACAGATGCGATCGCCCAGCAGAAAACCATCCCTTGGCCAAGCCCCTAGAGGGTGAAACCTCAGGGACTAGAGAGAACTCTCCGGGGTACGATCGCAAATGTTTGTATAACCAATCAATCTCTCCCATGGGAAAAGACCGGTTGGGTGGATGCCCCCAAGCACGATCAAAGCTCCGTTACGGTTGCGCTAGGGTTGGATCCCTTGCGCTTGATTGGCTGAATTCACCGAATTAGCTAAATTAACTAAATTGCTTTGACTGAATTGCTTTGACTGACGGAAAACCGGCGGTGGGGCAATTTCAACCCATCGGTGGCGAATTATTCCTCCTCGGTCTAACAATAAAGTGGGTTGCAAAGGGGCGTTGGGTGGGGAGCTGGCCCTTTGCGGTTAGGCTGAATTCTTGATTTGATTGGTTCCGTTTTGTGTTTGCGCCTCTGCTCCTTTGGGTTGCGCCATCGTCATGACTTTTGCTGGCACTGGCAGTTTTTTGGCATCGTTAACGCGACCCGATCGGGTGGGCTTGCTCACCCAACGGGTTCAGGATCTTCCGGTTGCGGAATTTGTTTGCCTCCTGGACTTCATCACAGCGGAGTTTCAGCAGTTTTTGCGCGCCTTTGATTTGGTCAATAATGCGGCGCTCGAAAGCATCTTGGAGCAAATTCTCGATGCCTTGACCCTCAAAATTGGGCTGATTTTGCAGGCGGAACGCACTACCATTTTTCTGCTGGATCCCGATCGCGCGGAACTCTGGGCCCGGCCCAATGGCGATCAAGTGCCTGAGTCCGATGAAATTCGGATTCCGCTGAACGTGGGCATTACGGGCCGATCGGCTGCCACGGGTGAAGTGGTGAACATGGCCAATGTGCAGCAGGCGGCGGGGTTTGAGCTGGCCTTTGATGGTCTGGGCGATCGCCCCACGGAGGCCTTGCTTTGTATGCCCATTCGCAGCACCGATGGGGCCGTGGTGGCCGTGGTGCAACTGCTGAACAAAACCACTGCGCCAGCCTTTGACCGCGAAGACGAGGCCCGCTTTCGGGAATTTGCGGAATCGATCGGGATCATTCTGGAAAGTTGCCAATCTTTTTATCAGGCGGCCCGCAACCAACGCGGGGTGGCGGCGCTGCTGAAGGTCACCACCCTGTTTGCCCAAACGGGCCTGGAACTAGATCGGGTTTTGCAGGCGGTGATGGCGGAAGCCCGCGACTTTATGCAGGCGGAATATGGCACGTTGTACCGGCTCGATCGGGACACGGGCCGGCTGCGCACCACCTTTGAAGACGGGCGATCGTTGGAGGTGTCGAGCGATCGGGGTTTGGTGGGCCATGTGGTGCGTAAGGGACAGCCCCTGAACCTGAGCCATGCCCCTTCCCACGAAGATTTTGATGCCCTGCTCGATCGCCCCCATGGCCTGAACACTCGCAATGCCCTCTGCTTGCCGATCTTTGACCCCTCGGGGCAACTGATTGGCGTGAGTCAACTACTCAACCGCAAACAGGGCAACTTCACCGCTTCCGATGAAGCCTTCATGCGGGCCTTCAACACCCAGGCCGGCATTGCCCTGGAAAACGCCCGTCTCTTTGACAGCGTACTCACGGAACAGCAGTACCAAAAAGACATCCTGCGCAGCCTGTCCAATGGCGTAATTTCCACCGACCTGCAAGGGCGAGTGGTGACAATCAACGAAGCCGCCTTGGAACTGCTGGGCTGTCCGGTGCGGCGGGATGGGATGGCGGGCCGCCGCAGCATCCAGACCATTTGGGAACAGCAACTCCTGAAACGGCCCGTGTGGGAAATTATCCCGATCGAGTCCTTGGAAACACGCTTGAAAGACAGCCTCAGCACTGGCGCACGCCATCGGGTTCCTGAGCAGGCCCTGCGGGTCGGGCGCTACTTCAGCCCCCAAGAGGGAACCGTCTGGGTTGTGCCCCAGGGCAACAATCAAGTGCGGCTGTGGAACGATCCGGCCCGCCCGCTGGAGTATCTGAATCCCGATGATATGCAACTGTTCGATCGCAACGTCAACCTAGCCGTGAATCCCCTGACGGATTTGGATGGCAAAGTGCGGGGCGGTTTGGTGGTGTTAGAAGACATCAGCCGCGAACAACGACTCAAAGCCACCATGTCTCGCTACATGACCCCTGAAGTGGCCGAACGGGCCGTGGAACTGGGGGCAGACATGCTGACCGGTGAGCGCAAGGATGTGACGATCCTGTTTTGCGATATCCGGGGCTACACCAGCTTGGCTGAGGCTCTGGATGCCACGGAGGTGGTGGCCCTGCTGAATCAATATTTTGAAACCATGGTGGAGGCCATTTTCGATCGCAAGGGAACGCTCGATAAGTTCATTGGCGATGCCCTGATGGCGGTCTTTGGTGCGCCGTTGCCCCTCGAAGAGGATCACGCCTGGCTAGCGGTGCTGACGGCTTTGGATATGCGCGATCGCCTGAAAGTGTTTAACCGAGCCTTGGTGGCTACCGATCGACCGCCCCTTCGGGTTGGCATCGGCATCAGTTCCGGCGAAGTGATTGTGGGCAACATCGGTTCCCGGCGGCGCATGGACTACACCGCGATCGGGGATGCCGTAAACGTCAGCTCCCGCCTGGAAGGGCTGACCAAAGAATATGGCTGTGACATCATCCTCAGCGAAGCCACCTACGAGCGCTGTGCCGATCGGCTCTGGGTGCGCGAACTCGATCGGGTACGGGTGAAAGGCCGCACCAAACCAATTCGCATCTTTGAACTGATTGGCGATCGCGCCCGTCCCCTCTCCTTTGAAGATGAAACCTTCCTGGAGCAGTACGAACTGGGCAAAGAAGCCTTTAACCGCTTCCATTTCCACAAAGCCATGGTGCATTTTGCCGCCGCCCAACAACTGCGGCCCCATGATCATTCCGTGAAACTCCATATAGAACGGGCAACCCAGTATCTGGATTGCCCGCCCCCGGAATATTGGGATGGGGTGTTTAATACGCCAGGGGTTTAACTTTTCCATCCACCCAAAGCCAATGATTCCAAAGGCTTTCAGGAATTTAACCCCTCCATTTTCCTGTCGCAACTTGTGGATATTTGGGGATATCCTGATGTTGACTGAGCATCTTTTGAGCATCATGGCGACGAAAGGCAGTGTGACAGTTTGGGATCAGCGCGGCCGGTTGCATCTGAGGTTTCGCCACCAGGGTAAGCAACACCGTCCGGCGTTGGGGTTAGGGAACACCCCGGTTGATTGGGCGGTGGCCAGATCGATTGCAGCCAGAATCGAGGGGGATTTGAAGACGGGAAATTTTGACCCCACATTGGCAAAATACGGAATTGGATTGCAGCGTTCGGGTGGTGTGTTGACGGACCGGGCCTTGATCGAGCGATATTGCAAATCACAGAAGGATCGACTTGACCCAGGCAGCCTCAAAAAGTACCGGGCGATCCTGGCTGATTTGGATCGGGCGGGGTTGGCTGAAACAGACAGCAGACAACTCACTCGGGATGACGGTGCGAAGCTGATTCGGTCAATGGGCGGTCGGCTGGCTTTGATTACGGTACGCCACCGGATTGAATCGCTGTCCACTGTTTGGCGCTGGGGAGTTGAACAGGGTTTGGTGGGATCCGTCCCTTGGGTGGTCAAAGACGTGAGGGGGATTGCACCGCAACCGCCCAAACCCTTCAGCCTAGAAGAGATTCGCTTAATCGCCAATTGGCTTGATGAAAATCAAAGCCCCGCTGCTGGATTTTTCCGGTTTCAGATTGGGACGGGTTGCCGCACAGGGGAAGTGATTGGGCTGCTGTGGCGGCATGTTTCCGATGATTGCCGACAGGTTTGGATCGGAGAGGCGGTCGTACAGCGCACACGAAAATCCGTGAAAAATCGCAAGCCCCGATTAATCACGTTGCCGCCGTCGCTTCAGAAATGGTTGGCAGAATATCGGAAGGCTCGCGGCAAAATTGACCCGGTTTTTCCTGATCCGCAAGGGAGAGTCTGGACGGCCAGCCAACTCAATTGGTATTGGCGCAAACCGTTCACGGCGTTAGGCATTCCCTACCGCCGTCCTTACGTGACTCGGAAAACATTAATTTCCCATCTACTTCAACACGGAAAAAGCCCCGTGGAAATTGCCAATTCCATGGGGCATTCAGTCAAAACGCTCTTTACCTATTACGCCGATTTAGTCGGCAATCCCGAGTTAATCGACTTGCTCGATTGATAGGCTAACACCCAAGCCTGATGAACATTTGGGTCGTGATTTCTCCAGTGATTGAGAGCGGTCAAGTTGTACTCAGCTGCCGCTGTCCTACTCACTCCCGCTCGCCAATGAACCCCTTCAATCCAGCCCTTGTAAATTGGAGAATTTGGGTTGCGCCATCGTGCCAAGGTTTCAGGACGGGCGTTTAGGAGGTCGGCGGCGACGTATTTATCAACCCATTTCGCGGCCGTAGACGACGGAAAGGACTTCAGCATAGATTGCGTGGGCGGTTTCGCGTTCGTAGTAATCGAAAAAATTGTCGAAATCTTGGCAGATTGCACCCGCTAAATTCACGGCATTTTCTGACGGATTGCCAGACACTCCGTAGCCAATTTTTGTGACCAGAATTGACCCGCTCGCTTCCGAGAGATTAATGCATTGCCCGTAGATTTTTACCCTCATGATTCACCCCTAAAAAAGTCTTCGAGAATCTTGGCTGATTCGAGTACCCGATCATCGTCGGTTAGGCGAGATGCTATCGCCAATCCATTACGGGCGCACTCTAGCAATCGTGCGTAGCCGACTCGAATCAAGTCAGATTTGATGAGCGCAAACGTCAGCTCATCAATGCGCTTTTGGAGGTCAGCAATTTCGCGATCTTGAACGGTGGGATGCATGGCATTGTTGGGCGAAATGAATGAAAACGGAAAAAGAATAGACGGGAGGGCTACGGGATTGCATCAGACTCCTTTCGGCGCTCTCCAATTTCGCCACGATAATACGAATAAACTCTCTCGTCTTCATCCCAAAACTCTTCGATGTTTTCGCGGAAATACCGATAGCATTCAGGACAAAGAACGTCCTCAGAGAAGCCGCCGTCTCCGATTCCACTCATCTTGAAAAGCTCGCTACCGACAGGTAGGCGGATTCCGCAACCGTCGCAACGCCAGTCCTTTCGACAGGACTTGATGTGCTTATCAGGGAAGCTCCACATTTACGCCACCGCCGAAACATCAATAGTTTGATACTGAGGGGAGCCGACCGAAAATTTTGATTGCAGCTCTTTCTCTTCAAGCTTGGCTTTAAAATGCTTCTCCCAGCCGTGCTTAAACCCGAGAACCCGGCGCAATAACCCACACTCTTCAAGGGATGCATCAGGGAAAAATTCTTCAAAGCGGTGGAGGATCCAGCCTTTTTTATAGCCCCGCTTATTGCAAATTCCCGCCCATGATGCGAGGGATAATGCAACTCTTGCACCCCGATCCGTGGACACATCGACAAACTTGAGAATCCCCAAATCTAATTCAGCCTGGACAAATTCATCGCGCACCTTTTCTTCACGTTCTTTGCGTTCCCGCTTCTCTTTTTCCTCAAAAGTTTCGATCCCCTTGAGTGTCCAGATTCGCTCCTGTTCAGGGAGTCCGTGATTCAGCCAGTTTTCGGTATGGTCAATCAAGATTGAATCAACCTTGTCGGGATGAAGCCGCATTGCCCGTCCAATAATCTGCAACCACAGGGCAAGGCTCACGGTTGGGCGTAGACATTGGATTGCTTCCACAATGGGAATATCGGTTCCTTCCGTGAGAACTCCAACATTAATTAACACGGGATAGGCGCGTTTCGTGAATCGAGAAATCATATTTTCCCGATCTTTTTCGCCCGTCTTTCCTGTTAGCAACTCCGCCCCAATTCCCGCATTACGGTATTCCTTCAGGACGCTTTCACCTGACTCAATTGAGGGCACAAATACGAGGGTTGACTTTCCATTGGCGTACTCTTGCCAGGTCGGGACTACCTCACCCAAAACCTTATCAACACGTTCGGTTAGCTCGCCTTCCAGATAGTCGCCACCCTTGCGAGACCTGGCTCCCTTCATGTCAATCCGAGCGGACGGATCAGGAGCCAGTACCCGAACGGGACACAGATAGCCCCGTGCCAGCATTTCCGCAACGGACGGGCCGCAAACCAGCACATCGAAAAGGTCATCGAACCCACTGCCATCAGTGCGGCATGGGGTGGCCGTGACTCCCAAGACAAAGGCGCTGGGGTAATGGCTCAAAATATCCCGGTACGTTTTGGCGGAAGCATGGTGGGATTCATCAATAATCACCAACCCGGCCGCGGGCTTAGTCCGCTTGGCCAAGGTCTGAACCGATGCCACTTGCACCGGAGCCAGCGGGCTTGGATGGATGCCACTCTTAATCATCCCGACCCCAACACGGCGGCCAAGAGCGTCAAAGATTTTGCCGTGAGCCTGACGGATCAACTCGGTTCGGTGGGCTAAGACCAATACGCCCTCACCCCGGCTGACAAACTCATTCACAATCGCAGCGAAGACCACCGTTTTCCCACCGGCCGTGGGCAGTTGGGCCATCACGCGGCGGTGTTGCTCCCAGGAGCGGTAGATGCCTGCAATCAGTTCAGACTGATAATCGCGCAAGGAAATCCCACGGGGGTGCAAGGCGGTGGGCAGAAGAGACGCGGCATTTAACGGCCGCCACTGATTTGCAGCGGTCTCGACTTGGGGGGTAAAAAGCAATCCGGTCATCACAGTGCCACCCCCGTCAAGTCGAAATTGGCCACCAACAATTCGGATCCCTTGGATCGTGAGCCGCTGAGGCCACCTGTCATCCCGTAGGTTTTGCCCCAAGGGCGTTGATAAAAATCGGCAAACAGCGTTCGGGTTTGATCGGTGTTTTCGCAGGTCATCAGCCATCGGCACGGCACACGATCAAGATGGGTGCGTAGCTGCTCATGGCGATAAGCCGTATGCAGCTCACCACGGAATCCATAGAGTTTGGACTTGGCTGCGCTCTCGTACGGCGGGTCGAGGAATAGCGCGTCCCGTGCCGTCAGGTGAGGCAACACATCCGCATAGTCTTGCTGGCTAGCGTTGAACCGGGCCCGGTCAACGTGGATCGCACCCAAAGCAGAACGCAGCCGATTGATTGCGTTTTGGTTAAACCGGGATCCGTCAGATGGGCCAGCCCCATCGATCACACCACCAACGGTTAGACGGTTCCTAACCCAAATGCGGGCCCCCTCAATAACCGGGTCTGACTCTGGGCGTTCCAGCGCGGATAAGATCGCCGCCACCGGAACACCTGAATCGAGCTGGCGCAACCAATACTCACAGAGGGACAGCAGTTGAACGTGATTAGATACGGCAGAGACCCAAAACGGGCCCGTGTGGAGATCGTTGATCCAGACCCTTCCACCACCCGAAAAAGCAGCCAGGGATAGAGAGCCACCACCACCAAACAGGTCAACAAAATAGCCAGAGGGAATGCCCAGGATTTTGACCAGATTCCCCGCCTCGCGGGACTTTCCGCCTGGGTATCTGAAAATCGGCTTGAGGATTGAGAGTGTCGCCATGGTGATGAGGATTTATAGTTGAAGTATGACCAGATTAACAGTCAGAGTATGGAGCGTCAATACTCTGACTGCAAAATCACTCATCAACAAAAGGCGTTACGCATCCCCTTGCTACCCAAGTCTGAACACCTGAAGAGGATTGAACGCAGGCAAACGATAGATCGGGAGACCACGCGATCAAGGTCTGATAAAGCCTTGCTCCCTGGATCACGGCCACCACGGGGCTGTTGAGGGGGATGGGGAAAATGGATTGAGGTTCAGGCGTGACGGGTTCAGACTGAACGGATTCAGATTGAACAGGTTCAGTCGCGACGGGTTCAGACTCTTCGGTTTCGGTGCTTTGGTTAGGCGCGCTCAACTCAACATCTGAGGCGAGAGACTTGGCCAGTTCGAGAGGGAGTAGGACACAACGCCCCGGAACCGTGCCCACTTTGACGGACGCATCACCGTCCTGAGTCTTGCGGCGGTAGTGCAGCGAAGCATCGCGGGATTCATGGAAGCGAGCCGTCCCGCGCCGTGAGCCACCAGCTTGCTCAATCGCCTGGGTGATGGTTTCCCGGCTGTAAACCGGGTTGAAGCGATCCTCGATCTCGGGCCAGACCGAGGACATATTCACGGCCAACCATTTTTGGCCATCCTTAGTGGTGTGGGGTGTGGCATTCCAGCGGCCAACCCGGTCATTGGACTTCAGGGCTGATAGTTGGGAGATGAACAGTCGCAACGGGTCGCCCGCCTTGTCAGCATCGTTATAGAGGGGGATGAGGGTGTTGTCGATGTAGGCATCCACAACTAACTCATCAGCCCCACCCAAGCGGCATAAAGCTTTGGCGTACCAGCCCACCAGGGCCAGATTATGGGCAACCCGAGAGTGAGCGTCGGGCAACTTACCCCGCAAAGTGTTCGCGTATTCGGAGATTGCGGCTTTCGGGTAGCCAAGAGCGATAATTTGCCCTAGCCCACCGGATGCACCGACTAGGGCTTCACGCATCGCATCCCAGCCATCACCATTGACCGGCTCTTTCGGAAAAGGCACTTGCAGGATGCGACTCAGGGCAGCGGGATGGGACTCACCGATGGCGTGATTGGACGTGGCCATGATGGGCGAGTGCGGCTTCTGGGTCTTGCCCGTGACGGATCGAGTTAGCGCGTTAAACCAGCCCTTCAGCAGCTCGTCAACGTTCGGATCGTTGCGGTCGGGATCGTCGAGACAGAAGGCCAACCCGTGGCGGCGGTCGCCTTCGGTATAAATCTGGGGAACCGAAGCGCGGGCAATCATGCCGCAATCCTGCTGTCCTACCAGGGCCAACGCAGCTTCAGCGGTCACGGACTTGGAAACACCAGCCGACCCAATCGCATTCAGGATCGGGAAAAATCCTTCCTGCTCCTGAATCGTGTCAAAATGCACCCCGGCGGCCACGAACCCACCCAAGAACAAGGCCTGAGCAAATCCTGTAGGGCCAAAGTAGCCAGCCAGTCCATTGATCCAGTCAGGGATGGCAGTGTCAGACGGCTTGGCAATGGACGGCTCTTTGAGGGAAGTGGTCTCACCCGCCTCGTTTAGCCGAAACTCATTCGTATAAACCCATTTCGAGCGCTCACGGAATTGGCCATCGGCGGTGTATTCGATGCCACCCGGAAAGACCCAAGACCCATCGGACTGGCGACCGATACCGCTCACCATCCGATAAAGTTGTCCACCGCGCTCCCGATACTCAATCTGACGGTTGGCGAGTAGACCTTGCCACTCTTGGGTGGTCAAGGTGGATGCGAACCAACGGCCCGCGCCGCGAGTCAGTGTGGCGTAAATTGAGCGGGCATCGTTTGAGGATTCGGCGGGCAAGGTCACGACCCGGCTCACATCCTCTCCCTCACGCTGGAATCGCAGCCGCAGACCCGCACCATACTGTCCAGGATCGGCTTCGATTTCCGCCTCAACTTGAAAGTCAAAATTGGCATTGGGGCGAAACCGTTTGGGCGGCTCCATTCCTTCTGCCCACTCGCCGGCCGCCTTCATCCGGGCCAGTTCAGCCTTGTCCACAACCCAGCGACCGATCTGACCCTGGTACGAAGTGGGGGCATCCCATAGCAACGACTTACCCTTGACCGGATCAGCCGCGTCGGATATGGCGGTGTATTGCTCCCAAGTCAGGATGGGAGCCTTCAGGAATTCGTTGATCGCAATCTCATCAGGGTCATCACCACTGACCTTGGCAAATTGGCCCCACCACCGAACGGTCAGCGCGCGACCGTGGGAAGCCAGCAGGTCAGCCAACTTGCTCATCTGCCGTGAAACGTGGGGATTTTTGATCGCGCCTGAGTCAGGGGAGAGGGTGATGGTCGCATCAGCAGGCAAGTGCTGCAACAGATTGACCCATTGAGTTTCGGCAGAGGCCCAATTGGAGCCACCCGCGCCGATCACCAGCCAATCGGTTTTGCCTTCAGCCCAAACCCGCTGGGCAATGGTCGCTGATTTGAGCGCCCCTTCGGAGACTTCCACATGGGCGATCGCGTTCCCCTCAGTCTCAGGATGCCGCCATAAAAACAGGGGCAATTCACCGCCAAACTCTTTCAGTCCGGCGTTTTCATTGCGGGAAATCCACACATACTTGCGGCCCTCAACGGATTCGTCGGGTTTGACCTGAAACCCTGCAATCTTGCCCTTGACCACAGCACTGATCGCCAATCCATCGTTGCCGGTGGCACGGTTGCGGCCAAAGCCAGCCAGGTTCTTGGGGTGATTCTGATAGGGTGTGCCGACCTTCCAAGACCGAAGCCACCCAAGGGACTCAAAATAATCCACCATCGCCTCAGACCAGCCGCGCCGAATCAGTTCGGAGCGATGGGCAGTGGTCAGCGCTTGGGCGGATAGAAGCTTGGGGCTGAAGTAGACCTTGTGCCGATCGGCTAACGGAACCAACGAATCGAGATGGGCCCGCGTTGCGGCTTCCCGCTCTGCCTGCATCCGAGCGATTTCTTCCGGGTCGCGCTGGGATGGCTTTGAATCCCACTGGTCAAGGAAAATTTGAAACCCGTGGGAATCCTCGCCAACATGCCCCCAACCGGACGGGGTTTGAGCGTTCCCACGGCAGTGAACTTGACGGCGGCCATCATTGCGGTCGGTAGCCTCACGGCACTCGGATGTTGCACCGCAAATCGGGCAAGGGGTTGTACGGGTGAAAACTTTGAAGGTAGCAGTCGCCATGGTTGTGTCCCTCTCTAGATGGATGCGATGAAGTGAGCGAAATCAACGGAGGCGACCCGATCCGAGAGAGTGCCGGAATCGGAAGAGTGCCACACACGATCCGCGATCCAAAGAGAGGGGGACATCCCCTCGGCAGCGGCTCTTTTCTTGAGCCGTCCCCAAGTACGGGAGTCCGACATTAGGCGGGATTGAAGCCGCGCTAGACAGGTAACAGGAAGCATAGGACAATAAAACCGCTATACTGGTCTTGCCGTTATCTTATCAAAACTTGTTAGGGAACGGCAAGTCTTTTCTTCAAAAATCAGGGGAAACGTAATGGCAGACTACGATTCAAGGTTTTGGGACGCGATGGACTACTTGATTGAGGTCTATGGCAATCAAGTAGGTGCTGCTGAGGCCATGAGAATCAATCGCGCGTCGTTTTATCAAATTCGCAAAGGCGAAACGGCTCCGACCTCTCGCCATGCGGCCTTGCTGGCCGTGGCATTAGACCTGCCGGTAGATTTGATCGACACTTATTTGGCCGGACGGCTATCGCTCGATGACATCAAAAACGCCCATGGGCGGATTGTTGAAACACTGGTGAGTCAAATCCGGTCTCTCCCCTTTGATCAACAGCTCAGAATTATTCATGAAGTCACCAGAACTCAAAACGAGTCATAATAGATATTTGTGGCTAGAGTCGAAGACATCATGCTCACGAAAGAGAGAGAGAACGAACCGATTGACTGGCCCCCCGATCAAGTGGCGAAATTGAGAGACTTGATCGCGTGGCTCGCTACCCGCCCACCCTCTGATCTGTTCCGAGCGATTTACGAGCTATCAAAAGTGCATCTCCCCTGATTTTTCCCGCCGGCCTTGCGCCGGTTTTTTTATGCCAGGGACACAGCAGTGGCCGCACTGATAGACGAATTTGCTGGCGACCAATGGACAACCGCATAGACCGAATCAACCGGGATATCGGCCCGGTCAATCGAACCCAGGATTTCCACCCGGTCAAGGGAAATCCTGGGTTCAAAGTTTCGGAGCGCGTTCACGCATTCCCTCACCAGCAACAACCGCACTTCTGCCAACGGGCGGTCAATCAGTCGGTAAATATCCGTCGCGAACTCGGGACGCAACGGGTCACTCCCTTTGGGCGTGGTCAAAATGATTCGGATGCTTTGGGCTAACTCATCCAAATCCGTCAGGACTTGGCCAAGGGTGTCGCCTTGGTTGATGGCATTGCCCAACCGCTGCAATCGGGCTGATTGGTATTGGGCGGTAATCGCAGGGTAGGGCGTGGATGGCGTGGCGATGATCGGCATGGGGTGACGGATGGGTCAACCCCCTCACCATCGCACCAGTCCCGATGGGGTGACGGTTAACGACGACGGCCGCTAATTTTTGCCACCCAACAGGGGTGTATCAACGGAGTGGCGGTACTTTCAGCTTTTTATAGCCATCGACAACGCAGGACAACAGGCGTTGGATACGCCCTAAAACCCTTGCCCCACAAGACTTTCGGGTTTCGTTCAAAACCCTGTAACCATTTAAAGGGCGATTTGGCTCATCAGCAAAATTTCCAAAATTTTAGGCAGGTGTCGCTGAAAGTATTGCCCTACATGCATTTCAACCCCTATCCCTTCATGGGGTCATAGGCAGATGCCAGATTTTTAGGCAGATAAGCAAAACCTTTCAGGATTATCAGGTTGTCTTATCTGCCTAAAATTTCAAGCCCTATTCCAGACCTCTAGGAAGGGTAGGGGCTGAAATGCCCACCCAATAAGGGATACAGAGACACCTGCCTAAAATTCCAAAAAAATCCCTTTATACACATTTCCTTCTTTTAGTGGTTACAGATATATATAAGGGCGCTGAAATGTAGGCAGGGAGAGGCTTTCAGAGCGTATCCAATGGTTGTTAATGGGTGGCGATGGGTGGCTACGAGAGCCTGAAATCCTTGCAGGATGGTGGATACACCCTTGTTTGCCCCTCTGCCCCGAACGGATTTATGAGGGTTTGGGGTCGGGTTAACCCTGATGATTCGGTCTTGGGTGGCAGAGTTGGGGGGTGATGACATCGCGACTGATGATGTCGCCCTGCGAAACTTGCAGGGCACTGGCCACAAAAAAGCCAGCCCGTGATGAGCTGGCCTGTGCCTGTCGATTGTGGGTTAACCCGCGCGATCCATCCCCCAATGACACGATGGGAGTATCACCCCTCTCACCCCCATGAGATACCGCACCTACACCACCCGAGACGGTGATCGGCTTGACCTAATCACCCATGCGGCCTATGGGTCATCCGATCGGCTTCATGTGTTGGCCCGCGCCAACCCGTCGCTGCTGCCTTTGCCCCCCGCGATCCTTCCGAGGGGATTGGCCCTGATCATTCCTGAGTTGCCCGAACCCGAACCCGTATCGACTTCGATCAAACCGCCATGGCTGTAGACCCCCTAGCCCCCAAGGTCTGGTTCAAGCTGGTGATGCAGGGGAAGGACATCACCGAAGACATTGCAGCGCTATGTACCCGTTTGGAGATCGGCGCATCGGTAGAAGGTGAGTCAGACACGCTCGATGTGGATTTGTACGACCCGGACGCATGGTTGGTGGCGGGGCGATTCCTGAATGACTGGTTCCCGCCCTTGGGTGCTTCCCTGGAGTGCTCCATTGGCTATGAGGGCGGCGGCTCCCTGCCGGTCACGCGGTACGAGTTGGATGAGCCGACTGGCACGATATCGGCCACATCAGGGGAGACCTTGAGGCTGTCCTGCAAATCCACGCCGATCACCCAACCGGCCAACACCAAAGGATCAAAGGAATACGAGAAGACCACGCTCGACAAAATTGCTGCTGACGTGGCCAAGCGCACGGGATTGGAGCTGAAAGGCAGGGTCAAGCCCGTGGTGATTGATCGGGTATCGCAGAAGGATGAAACGCCCCTGGAATTTCTGAAACGGATTTCAGAGAAGCATGGGCTGATCCTGAAAGTTCAGGACGCGAAATTCATCGTCTTCTGGGATTTGGAGGATCTGGACAGCCAGCCGGCCGCATTCACCCTTGACCGATCGGAGCTGACCAACGCCACATGGAAGCGCACGAGTACCGAGAAGTACGACTCAGCGGAACTGACCTACACCGACCCGCAATCGGGCAAGACATTCAAGGCAACGGTGAAAGCGTCTGAGGTGAGTGGGGAAAAATCGGAGCCGTCTGAGGGGGATACGGCCAAGCCCGACAAGTCCAAGCCACCTGAAGGGGAGAAAAAAACCGCCAACGTTCTGAAAATTTCGGAGCCGGTCGGGTCTGATGATGAGGCCAAGCGGGTCACTCGGGAGAAGTTGCGGCGGGCCAATGCCAATGAAGTCGAGTGGCAAATTGACGTGATTGGCGATCCTCGGATTCAGGCAGGGGTGATGTTTGAGCTGGGTGGGGTCGGCAGGTTGTCGGGCAACTACCTGATCCAGGAATGCCGCCATTCAGTTGAGGGGCGTTCGGGATGGAAGACGAACTTTCGATGCGAGCGACGGTTGGGGTCAGGGGCCAAGCCGTTGGATGCAGGTCGGTTCGATGTGGATGGGTAGGACGTGCCCAAAGCAGAACCGCGCCCCACTGAAGAGAGTAGGACGCGGTTCGGAATATTTAACGCCTAACGGCAATCTGAGGTATAGACGCGATAACGCCTTACGGGTGCTCAACGCCTGACGGCAATCTGAGGTTTGGGCAGCACTCCGACAATGATAGTCAGTCTGTGCTCAACGCCTGACGGCATCAGAGGTGTTTCAATCCTCGCCCGGCCCGACCGGGCGCTGTGATTAGAATGATGCCATCCCCCATCCAAAACGTCAAGTGCCCAAAACAAAAACCCAGCAGAGAGCGGCATCACCTGAAGCCGGTCGCACCACACTGGCCTATGGCGTGGTATCCGAAATCGATCCAAAGCTCTGCCGTGTGCGGATCACCCAAGCCGACAGGGATGGCGTTCTATCCCCCTGGCTGCCATGCATCGTGACCGGACAAGGCCCCGACCGTCGCCAATCCTACGCGCTGCCATCAGTCGGGACATTCGGAGCGGCCATGCTTGATGAGGCTGGGGAGAAGGGGGTTTGGTTGGGTGCGCTCTGGACTGAAGTGGAGCCGCCGCCACAGGAGCCGGACGCGATCAAACCGACGGGGGATGAGTCCGATGGGCACAAGCATTATGTGGTCTTTCCCGACGGGTCGGCAGTGGTCTACGACTCGGACGCTCACCACCTGGCTCTGACGGTCAAGGGCGATGGCGCTCACGTGTCGATCCGCTCTGAAGGGACGGTCTACATTGAGGCTGGTGAGAATGTGACCATCAGGGCCCCACGCATCGACTTCAACCCATCGGAGCCGTCAACAGCTCAAACCCGTGATCAACAAATCGAGTGGTGAGGCAACAAAAATCCCGCACAGGGCGGGATCCAAGAAATCAATTCCATGACCATTTAATTATACGAGGATGACCGCAAATGCCCCGCGTCGTGAGAGAAACTGACCTTTGCACCGGGCACGGATGCTGGCCGCCAAGGCCGCCCGCGTCATGGTCTGAGGATGTGTTCGCTGAAGGATTGGGCGCGGTGCGAGTCGATGACGGTTGGGTGGTTCACTGCTGTACCGATTGCCACTCAGGGACTCAGGTAGACGGAAGCCCGACCGTATTCGTGAACGGCCGGGCCTGGGCGAGAATTGGGGATTTAATTAGTTGCGGGTCTCGGAATCGGGATGGCTCACCATCGGTTTGGGCGGATTAGGTTTGCGATGTCGATCTGTGGACAGGAAAAGCCGATGCTTGACCACACCAACCTGCTCATGCCATACCTTGCAAGCTCCCATTCGTCGTAGCTGACAGACGAGATTTCAGCCACTCGCCACGCAAAATGATCCCATCCATCTGCGGCGTATTCAATCAAGCGTCGCCAAAACCACTCCAGTTGATTGAGTTGCCCCCACCCCGTAGGGCGGATCACGGCCTTGCCCCATGGAGTGAGGTTGTCGTTTGCCGGGCCGTGCATGTTCATGAATATCCACCCCCAAGCCAAGTCAATCGGATGCATGTTTAATCCTCCAGCCCCAGTATTTCAATCACAAGTCGAGAGATGCATATGCAAATAGGCGGGCTTGGGCGATTGCCACCTTCTGTTGCAACCCGCCAATCTCAAAATCAATTTGGTTTCGCCACTCTCCCCAGATAAGTAGCTCTGCGTGAGTTTTGCTGGCGATGCTGTCAGATTGGCGATCCAACTTTAGCCGCTCTGTTTGAGTTGTCAGGCTGTCGATTTCTCGATGCAAATCCTGAACAATCCAAGGGCGTGGGTAATGAGATCGTCCCATCACTCATCCTCCCAATCCTCAGCGATCATGGCCGCATAATACCCCATGATCGCGTGTTCTTTCATGCAGCAAACCACCCAACGAACCAATTCAGGGAAGCTGGCCCCATCTCGATTGATTGATCGACAACCGGCATAGTCGTAGGCGAATTGACGATCCCCCCATGGGACAAAATCTTGGTTTTGAAGTCCATGGACATTGGCATAAACCCAGCCCCAAAAAAGATTGATCAGGGTCATGATTCCACTCCATCGTCTTCAAGGTTTGCCATCCACGCCCAACCGGCAATTAATTCATTCAGCATCGCAGCCCACCTCGTATTTCATTCCAGTTGATCTCATCTCGCGAATTGCGCCGTTGTCGCATTTGACGACGCAATATTTAGACGTTCCAGCCCCGTCAATTATCGACAGCAAGACACCTTTCCACTGGTCAAAATACTGAGCGCCATGCTGACTGGTTAGCCAGATTCTTTCGGCTTCCGAAAAAACTCGAAAAACACGGGATCCAATCTTTGGGGTTTTCGGGTCTACCCGATGAGGGTCAGACTTCGGAACCACATCAATCCCCCTCGCATCAGCGCCGTATGCTTTGGCCCGGGACAGGGAATTTACAACTGCTGGGCGAATCCATTCCTTGTGTTTCATCACAGCCCTCCAAAGGTCATTGCCGCTCGCAATCCGTTCGCAAGCTTTTGGATTTCATCTGCCGATTTCAGAGCGGCCGCCCGCGATTCAGCCGCCATTTTGGGGTCTTGACATAAACGTGACGGATAAACCTCACGGCGAACTCGATCTGATCCAAATCAATGTCGATGTCATTCATGGGAGTCACCCCCTTTTTGGAGCGCCTGGATCGCGTAGCTGTCTAACCGCTCACGAAATTGCTCGAACATCAACCGAATCGAGCCGTGTTTCATCGCCACAACCATTGCGGGCTGGTCGGGCAGAATCAGCACAATTTGCGCCCGGTCAATGGTCAGTCCGTAGGTGTGTTCGAGAGCGCGGGCGTATGCGGCCAATTGCATCAGGTAGTCGGTGCGCCGCTCTAGGTCAGACATGACCCGCGAGCGATGACCCTGGATCTTGCGAACCAGCTTGGCCGCGGCCGCTGCCGACAAAACGTGATCGCGCTCCTGCTGTCGAGCTTCTGCAATCCGGTTATCCCAATTCTGGATTTCAGCCAGATACTCATCAACCGACCCGTACAAAAACGGCTTGGTTGTGGTTTTCCAATCCAGCAGGGTTAGCTCGCCATCGACTAGGGCCAGGCAGTCAGCGCGGCCCGCGTATCCGTCAGGGTGGTAGCAGCAAATCTCGGATGCCACATGGGTGATTCCCTTCAGGATGGGCAGTACCGATTCGTAAAATCCCATCAGGGATTGCGGAAGTTGGGCGGGTTCTCCCTTCAACAGGGCCTCGATGGCGTGATGCACCATCGTGCCCCGTTCGGCGGGATCGATGCCCGACCGCTTGGACTTGGCCCACTTTGCCAACTTCATCCGGGTCTCTTCCGAAGCGGTCTCGCGCAGGATGGTCGTGACCGATGGCAATGCACCCATGGGGGTGAGGTAAGGTTGCCCCTTTCCACCTGAGAACTCAAGGGGCGTGATCGTGGGGATTGCAAGGGTAGCCATGACAAAAACGGGCCGGTCATCACCGGCCCGGGCAAGGTGGATTAGGCGGCGTTCAGGGCGGGGAGTTGCGCCATCGGTTCGGACGTGACGGCACTGACGTGGTGGGATTTCAACAGGGCCAGTTCATCTGCCGGGATGCTGTCCAACGGAATCAACCCCGGAGCCTTGAACGATTGCACCGCGTCAGGATCGACGCTTTGGGCGAAACTCAAAACCTCACCCATGAAGGACGCATCAGACTTTTCAGGCTCCGAAAACTCAAAGGCAAACGATGCGTAGTTGCCCTTTTCGTTCTTTTCGGCCACAGACTTGAACTCGCAAATCAGTTGCGCCAATCCCTTCTTGAACTTTTGGGTGGCGATGACAGCCGCTTGCTGAAACACCGTCCGGCTCTTGCCTTTCAAAAACGCTTCGCAAACAGTGTTAGCGGGAATTTTGCCCTTGGAATCTGCTACCAATGCAGCGGTCGGGATGAACACAATCCGAGTCCAAAACTCGCGTTCCGTTTTGCCGAGGTTTCCAAAGTGGTCATCGTAATGCAGGATCACGACCTTGCCTTCAGAGGCAACAAAACTACGTTCATCCAAGGCCAAGTAGCCGGAAGCGCAATTAAATCGAGTCGCGAACGGGCCTGATCCAGGGAGAAAAATACCGTCAACAGGAGCAATCAATCCATTCAACGCCATTAGTTCAACCCCCATCGCGGGGTGATGTTCGATGTAATCATTTTAATACTTCAACTATAAAAACGTCAATAGTCAAAATATGAAATTTGGACATGAAAAAGCCGGGTAAAGCCCGGCTGTTGTGTGGTTAGCGCTTCCACCACGGCTTGCGAACCTCGGTTGTCACGTAAGCAAAATGCCCCTCAATTCCGTCCGGTTCTTGCTGGGCAATCACGCGACGAATATCCCGATCATCGGGCGGCTTTTGGCGATTGTGAAAGTAAGCAGTTGATTCCTGTGTCCACTCGATCACGCCTTCGGTGTCGGTGATGGTGTACTCGATTCGGGCTTCGTAGTGGCTCATGAGGGTAAAATATCCACAATCGGTGTATGGCCTTGGGTGGTCGTCTCCGAACTCGATAGATGAGGGCTGGTTTTTTGCCAGCCCTTTTTTGTTACAGAAATCCAAACTCGACCCGATCAACACGCCCCCCGCGCTCGATAAACGATTCCGCTTCATCTCGACTCAAAGGGCGGCCGGTGGTGTCGGCAGTGGTTTTGCGGATCATATCGGTCGCATCGATCCAGGTGATGAGGTTCCAGAAAGTAGCGGTGGTCATGGTGTTCTCCAAACCCCGGTTGAACCGGGGCGATAGGGCTCAGAACTCGTGTGCAACCCCCGCCAAGGGGTTAGAACTCGTCAAATTCAGATTCGGACTCAGACTCGAAATACGGGTCTTGATAGCCCACCACGATCACCCGCCCATCAGGGTCAACGTCCGTGATCTCAATCGGTTCGAGATGCGAGCGAATCTCTTTGTACAAAGCCGGGTAGCTGTACCCGAGATCAAGCAACTCATACGAACCTTGATCCAGCACTGACTGAATCCGATTCAGTTCGGCCGCAACCGAAGCGACATTGCCGCCCTCCCATCCAGGATGAAGGTCAATCTTTTCCAGGGACTCAATCGCCTCAATCAACTCAGCCTGAAGGTCGGTCAACTCAATCGGATCAGCGGGATAGAACTGTTGAGCAACGGGGTTGAAGACTGCGGTGGTCATGGGTGTCTCTCGAACTCGATGAATCCAATATAGTTTGTATCCATCGGAATGTCAAGAGCTTTTCTTGATTCCCGATGAATTTAATTTTATAGCCAAACTATAAAAGGAGCAATAGTTAAACTAGACAAGCGGCCCCAATCCCGGTAAGGTGAACTGGCCAACGAATCGTTGTTGGCTATCAGCCCCGCTAAATCTAATCCGATCAAAAATATGTTGGCCCTATCCCCGTCACCCACCATGACCCGAATCAAGCTCGATCAAGTCCACGCCCTTGCCTGGTCACCAGAGCGCGGCCGCCGTCTGGCCCGAATCCGTGAATTTACCCCGCGCCGTGTAGTTTGCGAGCGGGCTGCTGAGTCTGGGTTGCACCTCACGGAGGTCAACCTGACCAGAATCGAAACCTTAAATGCTGAGTCGGTTCCCTTGACCACGCTGGCTGCAATCGCGGCCGGGTTACGAAAAGACCTACCCGCGCTGCTGAAGGAATTGGGGTTTTAAAAAAACCGGGCCATGACGGCCCGGTTTTTTTAAGCTCGCATCCCCGCAACTTCGCAGGCCCAATCCCAACGGCCTGAACTCACCCAGCGGCGGTAGCGTTCGCTGATTCGAGTCTTATGTGGGTGATCCAATGCGCAAAATGGTCGCTGTTCTGTGATCGCCTTTACGCAGTAAGTCAAAAATTCCTCAAGGGGAACTTTCGTGTTGCCAGACTCAAAAGTTTGAGCCTTGATTTTGTCGGCAGCGGCAATCAGCTTTTGATACTCGGATGCCGGAAAACGCATCGGGGGTGGGGCGATCCGCTTGATCAAGGCTTGGGGGCGTTTGGAGTCGCTGAATTTTGACGGGAGCCGCCGATATTGGAGTTTGGTGAGGTAGTAGTTGACGGCCACCGCGTCTCCGTAAGTTGCCTGTAGCTCACGGAAAAACGCCCGCTGATCTGGTAGCAGTTGGGACAAGTCAACCCTGAATCGAACCCCCAATTTCCGAGACAGCAGCCGGTCTAGCACGATGTCGGTGGGAACGTCATTAGCAGCGGCCACTGCATTGAGGTGCGCGATCAAGGCCGCTTTCGTGGGGTCTTGCGCCCAAAGGGGCAGAACTTCGGTGATCGAGATCGGGTCAAACGTGCCACGGGGGCGATTGACCGTCCTGATTCGGAAAGGGGGCTTGGTCTTGGCTCCAGGGATGCGGAACCAAAAAGCAGAAACTCCCGGCTGTTTGCTCATCAGTCGGTAGACTGTGATCGGGACATCCAGGAGTTCGGTTTCAATTCGTTCGGCTAGTAAAGCGGCCATATTCAAGCGGGCTGTGCGGGCCCGTTTTTAACTGCCTAAAATTTTATCTTAAATATACTTGCGGTTGTAGTTTGAATAGTGTTACGCTGTTAGCGGAAATCATAGACAAGACAATAGACTGCGCTCTGGCGCGGGAGGGGCAAAACCCCTCCCTTTTTTTATGCTCGCGGGCGGGATGCGTTGGACATGGGTGAATTGAAACCGGGTCATGGCGGCCCGGTGGGAATAGTTACGGGTTGCTCAGCTCCAGCGCGGACTGAAACTCTTCAGCCGTCATCCACTCAGCCGCGCACCAGTAAACGGATCGAAGCATGAAAGCAGTGACGCTCCCGCCGCCCAGCATCCCAAACCAGCGCTTATCGTCGCTATGCCAGCGGCCGCGGTCTATCTTCCAGGTCGGCACGTCTTCGGACTCCGAAAGCGGGTTGTAAATCGCGTACAAACAATCCTCGCCGTGCTCTGGCCATGTATCAGGGTTCCCCGGATCAAGGTGTAGCATTGCGCGGTGAACGGTACAGGGGATTGCGGGCTTACCCTCGGCCGCACTGGGTTCAGTCAAGAGACGATCAATGGCGGATTCGATCGCGATGGCGTGGGTAAGAGCGAAGTTGGCCAGTGCATCCGGGGTTGGTTGCCCTTCAAGAGTTGGGCACTGAATCAACGCGCGGTGAATCTTGCGAGCGGTTTTAGCGATGTCCATGGTGGGTAGTTCCAAGCTCGAATGCATATAGCCTAATCGGTATGCATCGGAATGTCAAGGGTGGGATAGAATTGATTTGTGGGATTCAGTGCGGTCAAGTCAGAACCCGCTGTGGTATTTCCAGTACCCAGCGGGTTCGTTGGGGTTAGGCAGCTAGCGGTTGGCCGAGATACGAAAGCCGTTTGAGCGCCTCCTAGAGAGGTGCTTGCAGTTGACTAAAAAACCGGGCCGCGATGGCCCGGTTTTTGTTTGGGGTTGGGGATGGGGGTAGAGTTAAGGTTCGTGAGTGGTTGTGAATTTGATTTCTGGCTTCTCCCAAAACGATTCCACGGTTTTCTGCGTGCCCGGCAATTCTGACCATTTTACGAAGCAGTCAAGATCGACATCATCTCCTACATGATCGCGAGAGAAGTCGAGCGATTCCGACGTGCAAATCATCAGCTTTTCGTCCCACGTTTTCGATATGCTCCCAACTCCAATCGCTCGCTCCGCTGCGGATTCTGGAATCAGTCCAGACGCTGCCATGAAATTCAGGCGAGCCTTGTTTAGGGCGGTCGCCACGATCAAGCTAAACATCCGATCACGGTAAGAGCCGACCGAAGGAAAGCGGTCTTCTTTGAATTTGCGCTGCGCCTCTTGATGAAAGCACTGTAGAAAGTTTTCTAGCAGTCCAACAAAGTCCTCTTGAAATTCAAACCAACTGTCTTCATGTCCCATGCAGATTTCATTGGAAAACGTCGTATAAAGACAAGAGTGATCGTCGCCCACCAATGCCTTTATCCGATCAATTGCTTGACCGCTTTTCTCTTCCCGTGACATCTCGCGCGGTGACTCATTGTGGACTACCTTTGCTGACCGCAATGAAGCAAATCCTCGAACCTGATAATTCATCAGCGGGACAAAGTGTGCAATTGCCCGACTTTCTAGCGCAATCCGGTCGGTGCAAGATCCGTTGGTTTCCAGGTAATGAATTGCAACTGGATTATCGACAGAATTGTAGTGTTCAAACACTTTCAGCTTGTTGTGTTGATTCCATCGCTTCTTGAGTGACTTTGCTTGCCCGATGTAGTAAATGGGAGTAGCGCGATCATCGACAACAAAGTACAGCCCCGGTGCATCTGGCAGGTCACAGCGGTTGCATAGCCAAACGCAGGGCAACGATTTGACAGTTAGCGACTCAATGTTCATTGGGCGGGTCTCGATAGGGTTGATGAAGACCGGGCGCGACGGCCCGGTCGGGATGGGGTTAGGCCAATGCGGATCGCATCTGTGCGGCCATGGTTTTGATGCGTTGATGCAAGACGCTGTACGAATCGAAAGTTTCAGCCTTGAGCAGGGATGCCACCCGCTGTTCAAGTAGGTCGATCATCTTCAGCTCCTCAGCGGTCATGCTGTCTCGCAAGCTGTCTTCATCATTCAGTCCGCGAATCTCCATCAGCTTGGCTTTGTTGCACCCAAAGAGTCCGATGTAAATAGCTTGGGTGATGTTGATGAAGTGGCGCTTCTCTCCAAACCCGGCTTGCTGCATTGCGCGGGTCTCAATCGCTCGCGAAATCTTGCCATGGGCCCGTGCTTCTGCGTAAGCACTGCGTCCCATCAGGTGATCCCGAACCAGTCGCTCGACAAAAAGCCCGAAGTCATCGTCAAGCCACATGGCAAAACGTACCGACAGGTCAGGATGCAAGTACGTCCCCCGGTGTTCGTTCGGGCCGGTTTTGATGATGATCACCAGGCGGTCTACCGGAAAACCGGTAGACCGGGACACCGCCAAAATCGATTCTTGCGTCCGAGCGTTTTCCATCCAATGACCAGGATCGCGACGCTTACCCGTCTTAGCCAAATACGCTTTGCTCAACTTGGTCGCGTTGACGTACCCATCGGTAGACCGCTGTTCAACGCCGACACCTTCGAGCAAATGGGTGATAAACTTAGTAGCAGTCATAACCACTCCTAATGGTGTGACTCAACCCCGGTGGGTGCATTCCCAGCCGGGATTTTATTTGCCCTTTTATCATATCCCAACTATCATCACAGGCTTATTCAAAATAAAACCGCCCCCCCTTTCGAGAGCGGTTAGTCGAACGGCTTCAAAGTATGTTCAACGCAACACTCGGACTATCACCCAAGTGACCAGACTCCAGCCCCTCCACAGTAGGTTGAAGCCACGGCGGCGGATCGAGTGAGGCTTGCGAGATTGCCAAATGACCGGATGATGCACCAACCGATGGGCCGCTTTCGAGAGCGGTAGGCAGTCACGCCACGGTATTTCGCGGGTGAGATTTCGGTACGTTAAATGATGGCATTCATCAGCCTTTAGCCAAGGGAATAGGGCGCAACGGTTTCGCCAAATCTTCAAGACGGCGCGACGGCGGGCGTACCAATCAGACGACAGGATGTAGGACTTGTACGCGCGGGAATGGTGTCGAGTGTCCATGGCTTAACGGTTCCAATGTTTGGGCGGATTCCAGCCTTTGGGGTTGGCATCGCGCAAGATTCTGACAGCCTTATCGCAGGCAGCGGGGTAGGCCGCGTTCTTGCCCGATGTGCCACCACCCTTCGATACATCCCAAACCGATTTGACCAGCTTTTCCAAAGACGGCTTGCGGTCGGACTGAATCAATCGCCATGCCGATAGGACGCGGGCCCGCTCTGTCGAGGTGATCGTGGGTTGGGTGGCCAACTCTGTCGGCAACAGGTCAGTCGCCATCGGCACGGCTTCCACCGTCAGGGCGCGATCAAGGGTTTCTCTCTCGGGATTGGAACGCTCACCCCACTTCGCCACAATTCGAGCGGTGATCGGGTCGCGATCCTCGGGACTGACCAGTAACCCTTGCACCCGAACCACTCCCGAAATGGCGGGGCATTGCAGAAGGGAATCGCCCTTGCCTAGCAGGGACATGGTGGGCATTGTCGATTCACCGATCACGGCACGGCCAAGGGCCGATTCCATCCGACCCACATGGCGGGTTGGCAGATTGTCGCGTAGGGCAGAGAACCCATCGGGCAAGACCACTTTGGATGGCGACTGAATCACCAGGTGCAGCATCAGCCCGGTCTTACGGACGCGAGACGCGAGAGCCGACAGCTCATTGGCCAGTGCCTTACCCACCTCAGATTGCAGGTACGAGAACGCCTCTTCAATCCAGAGGATTAAGTAAGGCATCCTTTCGGCAGGGAATTTGGCGCGGTATTCCACCCAAGACTTGACCCCATTGGCATTGAATAGCGCTAACCGCCGATCGGACTCAGCAGCAAACTCAGCAATGGTCGCCATCAAATCAGCCGGGTCTTGCACCATCGGGCGGGTGACGTGCGGAATCTGGTCAACGCCCAACTCAAACGACGCACCGCCCTGGAAATCAGCCAGCCAGATTTCAACTTCATCGGGGCTGTAGGTCTCGCAAAGGTAGGACATGGCCGATGTGTCGATTGAGGTCTTGCCCGACCCGGACGCGCCGGCCGTGATCGAGCCGACTACTTCGGTCAAGGGCGCGGTGATCGGCTGCCCATCCATCCCGACTCCAAAAAGCCAATGGGGGCTGGCCCCATCGGGACGGGTGAATTGCATTTCGGCATAGCGGAAAACTTCCCGATCGGCCCGAGGGACTTCCATCACCAATCCGAGCGACGAAATCGTCACGGACGGTTGCCGGTCTAACCCGAGTGCCAATTGCAGCCCGGTCAAAAGCGCATTCGTCATGATGTGGTTCGGGTCAATCGGCTTGCCCGACTTATCATGGCCAAGCACCAACCCGACCCGGCGAAAGGCCGGAGCCGGTGGCATCTCGGAAGTCCCGACCGGAATCCCACGGGCCGCATAAAACCGCTCGATCTCGCCAGCCAAACCGGGTTGGGATGAAGGGAGCGCAACGGGCGTGAATTGCGGGGTTTCGGTCTTGGGTGAGCCGTAAGCCAATTGAGCGGCCAAGGTCTCAGATCGAGCGGCGGTGATCGTGCTGGCCACGCGAGACCATTCCCGACGCTTGCGATCTGAGACATGAGCAGCGAGACCAGCCCCAAGGGAGCCGGCCGCGCACGATAGGCGGATGGCGGGATGGGTGGCGGCCACGCCAGACGCAAAAAGGGCCGACCCGATGGCGAGGGATGCGATGGACGGGATGCGTCCGTGGGGAGTGAGGCTCATCTAAGCCACCCAAGTCAGGATAAACCCGACCCCATAGATGGCCACGATTGCCGCAACGACCGCGTTCGATTGCGGGGCGTATCTGGCCACGCACCACAGGGACAAGGTGGCGACGATCACCACCGTCAGGGTGAGGGCAATCGCGACGGGACTAACGGGCAAGAGTCGTAGCAGCAAGCCTGAGATATGGCCAGATGCCAGGGTGATCAGGACGCGAGAGGCGAGGTCAGTCTTGGATTTTGGCAGAAGGGAATCGAGCAAGCTAGGCGCGTCTTGGATCGTCAGGCGACGGGGCAACGCTTCGGTCGGATTCGGGGCCATCACCGTTTTGTAGGTGACGTTTTGAGGCGGGTGTTGGGTGTACATGGTCTGAACTCGATAGGGGTGGGTGGGTCGGAACTACTTCACGCTCTTGCAAAAATTCTCGATCTGAGCGCGGTTGGCATCAAGCGCTTTTTCGGCCGCAGCTTTAGCCCCGTTGGCTTGATTGATTTCAGCGCTGGCCATATTTCGCCCAATCGTGACCCCTACAGGAACAGCGACCATTCCAACCGTAGAAACCATTGCCACTATGACCATGGCCCGTTGCCAATTGGATACCGGGGCATGAACGGGACGGGGCGCGGGCGATTGGTTCGGAACTTCAACCGTCACGGTGATCGGAGCATGGGCCGGACGCTGGATGTCAGGCAGGACGGGAGCGGTTCGGTCTTGGGTGGTGTACATGGCTCAAATCTCGATAGGGGGGTAGGGATAGCGGGCGATACAGTCCAGGGTGTCGATCAACAAGTCCCATGCTCTGCGGACAAACCGAGCCAGTCGGGACGGTTGGGAGGTGACGGTGACGGCCGCAACGTCAACCGTCAGGACTGATTCGGAGTCGCAACCGGGATCGAAGGGGCGGCCCCGGTTTAGGAGGGATCGGAACATGGCTACATCAACGACAGGACGGGAGCAGACGCGGGTTGGCGGGGTTGGGACGGCAGGCTCTGCCCCTTGACCAGCCCGGCCAGTTGAGCAGGGGTAATGCCTTGGTAGTAGAGGGCTTGTAGCAACACTTCCACCGTCCGGGTCTCCCATCCCTTCTCCGTTGGATCGATTCGGTGGTAGACCGCGATTGCGGCCAGAACCGGCACAAGGTTTTTGGGGATTTCGGCCCGATGGCGGGCCGTTTCCAGGTAGGCAATGCCTGCAACATCGGGGTACATGGCCTAACCTCCAATCTGGGATTGACCGAACGCGGCCATTCCGAGCGCGTTTGCGATCCGAGGCTGAGGGCAGAGCCGAATTTTGCCACCCAAGATGGGTTGGGATTGCAGCAACTCGATCAGTCCAGGCAGCATTGCGCCGCCACCGGTCACCAGAATTGCATCAGATTCATCACGCCATTGCTTCAGGGCGTTCAGGGTCGGGGTGATTGTGGTGTTAGCCCACAGGCCGAGATTCCGGTGATACGAAGGCATCAAGTCAATCCCAGTCGAGAGGTACTGAATCCCGCCGCCAACCATCCCGCGCTCGAACGAACGGGCCACGGCGGTCGGGTCGCCAAATTGCAGAAGTTTGGATCGCATCATGTCGGGCGCTTCATCGGCAGCAATCGCTTGCCACAGGGCATACACCCCTTGGCTTACCACCACTCGCGACTCAGGAACGAACTGGCCGCGCACTACGGCATTGCCCAAAGTGGTTCCGCCACCCAAGTCCAAAACCGTCACGGTTGCGCCGCGCACGGTGGCCGCGTCAATCGCCCCGGTGTTCACGGCATGGAGCAACGCGCCGCGACCTTCTTCGATGACATCAACCCGATTGAGAGTGATCGTGACCCGACGGCCATTGACTCGAACCAAGTGAGTGCCGGTCAAAACCGATTGCATCCGGGGCGCTAGCACTTTCGCATCGGGCAAGGCCACGACCAAGACGGCGGGGCTGATTTCGGATGCGTCAGGGAACAGCAAACCCAGTTGGGCAAGAACCAAAGGCAGCGCGTAGGTCAGCTTTCCGTCTGGGCGGTCTACCACCTTGGCGTGGGACGTAGGAGCGGTGGCGACGGCCACGTTGCCGACTAGCCAATGGCAACCGACGGATTCAACGGAGTCGCCAGCTTCGTAATGCAGCAGGGCAGAACCTTGATCGGTCGGGATAGCCGTGCGGGAGTTGGCCCCAACCAATGCACTCGGAATCAGTAGGTGTGTGCCATTGGCGGCTCCGATGGTGCTGGAATTGCCGATATCGACGGCGACAGCAAGGGGAGTGGTCAGATTTTGCCAGTCTTGGGACAACACGGAACCGCCTGGGGCGGTTGCGGTGCGATTGGGGGCGGTGGATTTTGCGGGCATTATAGTGTCCTGACTCGATAGATTGATACTCAATCGCCCCATTCGATTCTTTCGGGTACAGATCGGGGCGCTTTCTTATTTAGAGTATAAACACACCCATAGTCAAACTGTCAAGGGGAAAATAGTCAAAACTTGATCGGTCTTTGATCGAGACTACACCATGGGAGTGATGGGGTATGGGTGGGCTGTATCCTTTGGCGCTTAAGGGTTTCACGGGTTTTTGGGCAAAATAAAACCGCCCTGTTTAGAGCGGTTGGGAGGGGGATGGGACAGGGAATTAACTTCGCGCGATGACGTACTGCCGAATAAATTCCAATGCTTGCGACCGAGACGCGCAAATTTTGAACAAATCGAATCGCACCCCGTCTGCGCGAAAAATAAAGTGACTGTCGTATTCGATAACGCAAAACTCAAAAGATCCACAGGACATTGTGTGAATCGTTCGCGATGAAGCTCCACCCCCTTGCTCGTATTGGAAATCGGGAAACATCGATTGCAGTTGATGGGATAAGGACGTGAGTTCGTTGATGGCTTGAGTCATAGATTTAACCGGCCGCGGCCGGGATGGGTAAGTCCGGGGCGGCCCGGACGGGTGGACTAGGGCAGAGGTGGGATTGCCGCCCAGTGGGTGACTTCCAGATCCAGGTCTCCGAACAGCGCGGTCAAGTCCTCACCACCGCCGTCGTAGCTGTAGAAATCTCCATCCTGCCAAACGGCAGTCCAGACAGTGGAAGCGCTAATTTCGCCATCTTCAAGACACAGCACGTCCTGTTCATCAGCGGGCCAAGTGTCTGGGTTGTTGGGGTCAAACGGATTCCAGAATTGCGTGGTCATGGTTGGTTGGTCGTATGAATGGTTAGCCGTTATGGATGGTCACGGCGGTTAATTCGCCACCAGCAATTTCAGCCAGGGATTTGATGTGATCGGCCGTTTCCTTCAGGGCGCGATCTTCGGTTTCGAGTGCGGCCCTGATGTCAGGGTGTGCCCCTCGCCATTCAGGGGTCTGGCTGTTAAATCGATCGGTATCTGCCAGCAAGGCCATGGCCCGGCTGTGATATTCCGGTAGCAGGGTCTCAAGCTCACGGCGGGCGATCGCTTGCTCACGGACGGATTGGATCGAGGCGATCAATTGCCCGCCGATCGCGTTGCGGGGGTGCGCTGGGTTAGCAGCCATGTCGCTGGCGATTTTGCGCTCGACTGCTGTGGTCATGGCTTCCACCGAAAAATGGCGCTTGAGAAACTTACGGATACCAAACATCTGACAACTCCAATCCGGCTACGGCCGGGGCGAAAAATCTGGAGAGGGGGCGGATCGACCGCCCCGCGTGAACCTTAGCGGCTGTTGATCCGCTGAATCGCGCCCGTCGCTTGCATGATGATCTGGGTCAGCCCTTGAATGTCGCCAGCAGCTTCGAGCTTGTGCAGCGATTCTTGAAGCGTAGAGATTTCGTCGTCTGTCAGCCTGGGCGCGGCGCTGCTTTCGATGGCAGAACGCAGGTGTTGGGCGATTGCGGTTTGGCGGTCGTTCATGAGTGTCTCTCGAACTCGATGAATCTAATATATCCTGTATGCTTCGGAATGTCAATGGCTAAATCGATAATATTTTGATTCATAAATTTCAGATTTATATAATCAGGTTTAATCGTTTTATCTGTTGACATTCCGATGAATACAGGATATATTAGATTCATCGAGTTCAGAGAGCGCACCGCTCAAACCCAAGATGGTTGATTTGCAATCGCTGGATTTTGGCTATACCGAACCGAACTGGGAACAGCTCTGGGCTGAAGCACAGAAACGGGTCACGCCCGAACCCGAACATGACTGGCAAGAGCCGGAGCCAACCCCGGAGCTTGAGGCTCGCCTGAGTGAGCTAGAGTTCGAGTAAATTTCACCGGGGCCGCAAGGCCCCGATTAAGCCACCCAAGTCGAGAACCACCCATGACACCCGATCAAGTTTTCGCCCGATTGCAAGAGATATTCCCCCGTCTATGTTGGGATTCGGATTCGAGCCAACACGAAACCACGTATGTTGGAATGCTGGAAGACGGGGAGAGCGAAATCCTGAAAGTGACGCACTGGAACGAAAGCGCTGGCTACCACGCCAACCGTGTTGACATCGAACTACTCGAAAGCCCCCGCCCCCAATTCCGCAGCATTCGATCCGCCCTTGAGTGGCTGGAATGGTTGCAGGGGGTGATGTCGAGAACTTGATGCGTCCCAACCGCTCCAAACCGGGGCGGTTTTGTCCACACCTATCGAGAACAACCCATGTCCATTCACGTAACCGCATACAGCCGGATTGTTCGAGCTGAAGGATTCGACGACGACAACAACGACGAATTGCCGGACGGCGTAACACAACTTTTTGTCAGCGACGGGCCGCCCGACTTGGCAGGAGAGATCAATGACGGCCACTACCGCTTTGATGACTGCCATTGCTTTTGTGCCGGGAGTGGTCACGGTTATGGCGACTGGCTAGACGAACTGGCCCGCCTTGCTGGGTATGCCCCGCCCAAGGAATTTCTCGATCAACTCATTGGTGAGCTGTCTGCAATTCGCGACGGGAAACTAACCGCAACCCCTCAGCAAATGGCCCGTCGCCTACAGGACTGGGCTGAAGGGTTGGGCAGTCCGTCTGAATGGGTCAAGTCTGGAGATGGGCCGTTTTCCGAGTTGATCGATTTTTCCAGTACCGGCGTGATTGGGACGGGCTACTGCCAAAAGCTCGCCAAGGACTTTGCCGATTTTGAAGCCAAAGCAAACACCCACGATAATCTGTGGTTCCGAAAGCGCTACGCCGATTGGCAAAAGGCGTTCGAGCTGGCATCAGGTGGCGGGGTGGTGTACCTGCACTAATCCACCCGATCACGCGTCAACCGCTCCGGACTAACCCGCTCCCACCACCACCCCTGTGCAATCTGCCCATTCCCACCGATCCAACACCAAGTCAGACGCGGGCGAAACCAGCCCGACACTGACCACACCCGGCACGTCCTGAGCAGCGCAGATGATCTGGGAAGCCGTCACCCGCTGGCCCAACCGTGACCGCCACTCAGCAGCCAAGGCCGTCAGCGCCGATTCAACCCCACCCTGAACCGTGGGAGCATCCGCCCCGGTCGCCAACACAATAGCCACCTCAATCCCGAACGGTATCCGTTCGGGATTTTTGATTTGCGCCCAATCGGTAAGGGGCCTCACCCGTTCCGCAGACACCGACGCGGCCACCAGCGCCTTGACCTCTTCCGATGGGAGACCCGATCGGCTCAATGGGTAAATCCAGACCTCACCCGGTGTTGGCCCGTCAGGATCGAGCGTGGCATCCAAGCTCACCCCCCGCACGGCCGCGTCGATCACGTCCTGGGAGGCCGACCGCGCCCAAAATTCATACGCCCCTGCCGACCCGGCATTGCTGAAGCTCTCAGGGACTAGGATGATCCGCTCCCGTAAATTCTCATCATCCTCAATCTCAGCGCCCCCGTCCGTGGCGGTCTGATTGGTGATCGAGTACCCCAGTCCCGATGGCAGCGGGTCGATCACTTCGATCACCGTTCCCGGGGCGTACCCGTTAGCAGCGGGGCCCGGCTCGACAGCAACAGCCGGGATGACGGCGGTAGAGCCACCCATGGGGATAACCCTCGCCACCGCCGTGGAAAAGACCGGCCCATCCGTGGCCGCCACCCTTAGACCAGCCGGAATTGAGACCGGCACGGGAGCGGTCGATGCCAGGGTCAACAGCAGGGTTGTGCGTGCCGATTGAGCCGGTAGCCGTTCAACCCCCAACAACCGCCCTAGATTCTCTAGATTGACCCCTCTCGCGAACTCGACAAGGTTTTGCTCTCCCGTGTCTTGGATCGCGGTCTTGAGTAACAGGGCTTGGTAGCCAATCAGGTTGATCAGCAGCCGCTCGTACTGACCAGGGAAGAGGGTGCGCCCTGTCTCGGACTCGAACCGGGCGATCAACTCCTGAACGGTGGCGGATGGGTCAACGGTGATGAAGGTGGGTTGAGCCATGGTCGGGATGGGTGGGGATGCTCCCAATCTTGCCCGCTGGGTCGGGATGAGGTGGGTTAACCGGGGTTCACCAGACCCCCTCAACAGGTGTGTATCCACCATCCCGTAAGGGTTTCAGGGATTGACAACCACCCACTGACACCCGCTAACAACCATTGGATACGCCCTGGAATCCTTACCCCACAAGCCTTTTGAGTTCTGTTCAAAACCCTGTAACCACTTAAAGGGAAATTTGGCTTATCAGCAAAATTTCCAAATTTTTAGGCAGGTGTCGCTGAAAGTATTGCTCTGTATACGTTTCAACCCCTACCCTTCCCTAGGGTCATGGGCAGATGCCAAAATTTTAGGCAGATAAGCAAAAGTTGTTGACGGGATTAGTTCGTCTTATCTGCCTAAAATCTCAAGCCCTATTCCAGATTTTCAGGAAAGATAGGGGCTGAAAGTCTCACCCAATAAGGAATACAGAGACACCTGCTCAAAATTCCAAAAAAATCCCTTTATACACATTTCCTTCTTTTAGTGGTTACAGATATATATAAGGGCACTGAAAGGTATATGGGGTAAGGGTTTCAGAGCGTATCCAATGATTACTACAGGTGGCGATGGGTGGCTGTGAGAGGCTGAAATCCTTACG
>NZ_LIRO01000051.1:0-22814 GCF_002742025.1 Limnothrix sp. PR1529 | reverse complement strand
CAGCCCAACGCCCCCACCAATCCCCACCGCTTCACCATTGCCCCGCCTCACCAAAATCACCGCCGCCAATCTAACCTATCGATCATTAGCAGCGCCACAATCACCAGCCATCACCATTAATAGGAGACTAAACGATGCTTTGGACTTATCGAGTCTTCCGCGATCGCCAAGGTCGCCACTCCATCCGCGAAATCTTCTGCGATCGCAACCACCAAATTCTCAAAATCAGTCCAGCCCCCGTCACCGTTGTTGGCTCCTCCGCCGAAGACCTGTTGCAACTCATTCAATGGTTCAAAGAAGCCTTTGAATTACCCATTCTTTCCCTCGAAGAAATTGAGACTCAAATCGCTCAAAAGCCACCTAACGAGTCAACCACTCCAGCCCAGAAAATTTCCCTACAGCAACTCATCGCCGATCGAGACAATCAGCCCAACGAACAAGATACCCACGCCACCGCTTAACAACAAATCAGCAACATCACGCCAACGCCACTCACCCCAACGCATCCGGATCAACGCCCAACTCCCGTAACTTATCCGCAAGTTGCTGACGCTTGGCCTGCTCCAGTTGCCAACGCTCCTCAGCCGATCGCGCCTCCGCTTGCACCCGCGCCAACTCCGCCTCCGCTTGTAGCGCCGACTCTTCCGGCGTGGGCAACAACTCCCCCGCCGCACTAAAAAAGCGCAACCGCCCCTCGTGGCAACCCAAATACAACCCCAACGGCTCGCTCCACAGCCACCCGCGATCATTCAGGGCGATCGCCTCATACCGCCCATTCACTAACTGAAACCCCGCCAGTTCTTCACCCCCCTGCGGATCAAACCAAAAATAATTAGGGATGCGGAAAATATCTTGATAAATTTGCTTTTTCTCGCCGCGATCGATCTCCGCTGTCGAAGGCGACAACAACTCAATAATCACGTGGGGATACTGACCATTTTCGTTCCACACCACCCAACTTTTGCGCGGATGCGGCTCAACCCCCAACACCACGAAAAAGTCCGGCCCCCGAAAATATTCACTCTTCTTTTGGTTAGGGCTGTAATAGATCGTCAGGTTGCCCGCCGCATAGAAATTGGGGCGATCGCGCCAAGCCCACTGCAAACATTGCAACAACAGAATAATTTGGAAAAGATGCAGATCAGATTCCAAGGGCAGCTCACAACTGTCTAAATCAGCAGACGGCCAAACAATTTGATCAAACTGATCGAACCAAGGGGAAGCCGGATTGCGACCTTCCGCAGTGGTTGCCTCAGCCGCCGAATCAGTGACCGGTTCGATCGCCCCAGCCTCTGAATCAGTCACCGGATCAGACGACGAGGCGATCGCAGGCGAAACAGACATAGGCATCCTCCGCAAATGCTGCTCACTCCCAGTCTAGCCGCTGCCATTTCCCGCCCGATACACTAGACAGCAACCACCCCGCTCGATCGCCCCATGCCGCCCTTGCCCTTTGATGTCGATCGCCTGATCACCCTTTGCCAAGCGCACCATGTTTGCAAAATCGGTCTGTTTGGTTCCATGGCCCGAGGCGAAGCCACCGACAACAGCGACATTGACTTAGTGGTGACCTTCGATCGCCCCACTAGCTTGTTAGCTTGCATTGCCCTCGAACAAGCACTCGCCGCCGCCCTCGATCGCCCAGTTGATCTCCTCACCGAAGGCGCAATTTCTCCCTATCTGCGAAATGATATTCTGAGCGAATTAAAGATTATTTACGACGCAAATCAAGATTCTCAAAAATTAGACTTTGTAAATCATGAAAAAATTCAATGACTCGATTTATTTGCAACACATTCTCGATGCCATTCAGAAAATAAGTCTCTATTTGCAAGGAATTGACAAAGAAAAGTTTTTGAAAAATTCACTGATTCAAGATGGTGTAATTCGTCAACTGGAGATTATTGGCGAAGCAACTAAGCAGATTTCATTGGAATTACGGGATCAACAATCGTCAATTCCTTGGAGTCAAATGGCAGGCATGAGAGATAAGTTGATTCATCACTATTTTGGTGTTGATCTCGAAACAGTCTGGCTCACAGCTACTCAAGACATTCCTGAACTCAGAATTCCTATTCAGTCATTAATCGACCAACTGACCTAAAACATACGATTGGTTCGATCGCCCCAGACCCTGAGTCAATCACCGGATCAGACGACGAGGCGATCACAGGCGAAACAGACATAGGCATCCTCCGCAAATGCTGCTCACTCCCAGTCTAGCCAAGGCGATCACTGCGATTGGTTGCAAGGCGTGGTGGCGCGATCGCGGAGGTCTTCAGTCACCATATCGATCGCCTCTACTTGGTTGGTGTCTGATAACCCTTGATAGATCGATCGCGCCTCCGTAATCGCCCGCATCGCTTCGGGATGGTCGTTAATTACCGTCGAAGCCTTCGCCAACATGATCAACGCCTCTGCCCGCGCCGCTGAAGGCGATCGCCCTATTGCAGCCAAGGCCCGCCGCGCCATCCATTGCGCCTCCGTGCCCCGATTCAGATACAAATAGGCCAACGCCAAGCGCATATGCGCCGTGGGATTTTTGGTGTCGGCTTCCGGCGACAGTTCCTGCACCACCGTCCACCACAGCTCCGGATCGCCCTCCGCCCGACTGACCGACAGGGCCAAATCCACCCGGGCCCAGCGCTGGCCATCGGGCATTAGGGTGCGATCGCCCGTCACTTCCGCCCAATCGCTCGCAAATGTTTGGGCTGACTCATTGGGCAGGGGCAAAACGTGATTCAAGGTGTAGGTGCTGATGGGCTGATTGTTCGCGCCGATCGCCGTTACCCGCAAGCCATAGCGCCGACCGGTTAAGCGGGGGCCGCCATAGCGCAGTTGGGTGGCGGTGGTGCTAGTTTGCCAAATCACCACCTCGCGATCGCGATCGCCCCATTCCACCTGATAGCGGCGGGCATTGTCCACCCTGGGCCAGGAAAACAACTCCAGCCGGGGCAGAAAGTAGGTTTTGGGGACAAACTCACAAGTCGCGATCGCCAACAGTTCCGAGTCGCCGTTGCGAGTGCCCGTACTCCGGCTGATCGTGCCGGATGGATTGCAAATCTCCGCCACCGATCTCGATTGGCGCACTTCATCCCAGCGCACCAATCCCTGCGGACAGCGCACATTGGCCCAACTGCGCCGCCCTTGCAGCCGCAACTGATCCGCCGCCGCCAGCGATCGCCCGGTTGGGCACGTCAGCCGCTCTTCCCGCTGGCCCGATCGCGTTAATCTCACATCCCCTCGGCAGCTATCCAGGCTGTAGCTGGTTTGGGCGATCGCGGGATGGCCTGGGGCGATCGCACTCAGCAGGCAACCGGTCAGCAACAACAGACGAGGTCGAATCATGGTTGTGAGCTAGTACGCAGAATTGGCAGGATTAGCAGACTTCGGCGGCTTGGCATTGGGCTGGTCGAGTCGATCGCCCGCTTGCCCTTGCCAGGCATCTCCTTCCGGTGTGCCCAGTTGAGCTGCATCGTTGGCGCACCGTTCCCAGTGGGGCAAGGCCGATCGATAGTCCTGCAACCCATCCAAGGTTTTGGCCATCAGGCAATGGGCCGCGGCGGCGCGATCGGAGCGGTTGATGAAAGGTTCCAGGGCGATCGCCTTTTCCAGCCACGATTCTGCCTCCTCGTAGCGCCCCCGAGCAAACCGGGCCCAACCGAGATTTTTATAGAGACCATAAAGCCCATCGTCCAAGGCGGGATCCTTGGGCATGGGTGCGCTAGCCCGCACCGCCAACTGAGCAATCACCGCTGCCTGTTCCGGGTCTTTTTTCAACAGATACAGCCGTGACAAGTTGCTCGCCGCTTGCAGATAAAATTGCCAATCTTCCGAGCTGGCGGTTTTCTCTGGCGGATTTTTGAGGACTAATCGATAGTGCTGTTGGGCTTGCTCCGGTTCGCTGACTTCATCGGCCAACCGCCCCGCCAAGTAACGCGCCTCGATCTCCTCAGGTTGAAACAGCAGCGCCCGCTCATAACATTCCCCCGCCGTGGCCAAGCGGTTCTCTTTATAAGCTTTTTCGCCCCAGCGGGTGTATTGTTCCGCCAGCAACGGAAATCCCACCTGACGCACCGCAATCAGCAACCCCAACAGTGCCAAGGAACCCAAGCAGCCCGCCTCTTGCCAGTAGCGATCGCCGAAGCCGTAGCGAATGAGCTGCCGTTTCAGCCAGGTTTGGCCCGTTTCCGTCACCAGGGTGCGGCCCGTGACCAGGGCGATCACGCTTTGACCCGCCACGGCCAACGACCCAAACCAATCCACCCCCGGCACAAAAAACTTGGCGGCGATATCCACAATCAAGCCCGTCGAGCCGGTCAAAAAGACCGCACTCAGCAGATTGGCAAATGGGTCGAACCGCTCCCACCGCTGGGAACTGGGGATGAGCGATCGCGCATACACCAGGCGATCGACCTCGGCTTGGCGATCGGTGGGGGCGGACTCCAACGCGACCAGGAGCCGATCGCTCCAGCCGCGCAATTGGAGATCCAACCACCACAATTGCCGCCCCAGTGCCGGAGTGAGCCGATCGGGAGTCTGGGCCAGTTCCGCCGCCACCCGATCGCGCAATTCCAGCAGCTCGATCGCTTCCTCTGGGGTCAACGGCCGGTCGATCGGCAACCGATCCAATGCGCGGCGATAGTCAGTCAACGGCGGCCAGGACTTCATGAACCAAGATTGCAGAACACCTGGCCACAATCTAGCTGCTGGTTTGGGGCGATCGCACCCCATCATCCCCACTGTGGTTCACCAGCTATTGCCCGTGAGCACAAAGGGCGACCAATAGAACGGGTGGGCGGGGTTGTCTACATCGCCCGATCGGGTCAGTTCCCCTTTCAAAAAGGCGATTTGGGATTGGCGCAAGGCCTCGGCTTTGGTCAGTTTGGGATCGGCGGCGAGGCGGCGATAGAACTCCCGCATCAGCAGGCTGGTGGAGCGATCGTTCACGTTCCACAGGCTGGCCAGGATCGCCTTTGCGCCGCCTTCGGCTGTGAAGGCGTGGGTCAGGCTGTTGATTTCCCGACCGTCGGAGCGATCGAGATCGCCTGCGGGATCGCCGCTGAGACCCGTTTGGCAAGCGGACAGCACCGCCAAGTGCAGCCCATCGAGATGCGTCAGGCTATGGATATCGGACATGGCCAACCGACCGTTATCGCCGAGCAGCAAATAGGATTCCGTAATCCCGGCGGGGCTGAATTTGCCGTGGGTGGCGATGTGCAGCAGGCGGCGGCCGTAGAGGTTTTGTTGCAGCGCATCCAGGGTGAATTGTCGATCGAGATAGCCATCGCCGGGGTAGAGGCCGCTGTTGCCCTGGGCGGGATTGCGGACGATCGCGGCGATTTCGTCTTTTACGTGGGGCAAGGGGCCAAAGTCGCCATAGTTTTCGGTTTTGCCCAGGGCCAGGATGCGATCGCCCTCGGGGGTGGTGCTGCGGCGATCGGTGGTGTTGGTGGTGGCGATCGTCAGGATGTTGGCGACGGTGTAGCGTTCGATCAGGAATTGGTTGCCGTCGTGGAGGGCGGCGATCGGGATGTAGCGCAGTTCCCGATCGAGCCGAAAAATCAGGTGTTGAATTTGGTTTTGCTGTAGTTCTGATTCCAGCGGTTTAATCAACCAGTCATAGAGTTTGCGGCCCAGTTGCCGAATTTTGGCGGGGTCGCCGTCGGGGCGGCTGAGGGCATCGCGGAAGTCGCGGACGGTGTTGGCAAAGTCGAGGGAATCAATTTCGCGATCGATTTTGCCGGCCGTGTTGCCTGCCACCCACAGCAGCCATAGTTTGCCTTTTTTGTTGTCGGTTTCTTTTTCCCGTTGCACAAAGGTTTGAATCAAAATTGTGCCCGGTTGTTGTCGCACAATCTCGGCAGCTTTGCGGGCCAACAGGGTTGGATTTTCGGTGCTTTCGTCGTTGCGTTGCCGTGCTTGGCTGTCAAGTTGAGCTTTTTTGATTGTTTGTAAGAATTCTTGATTCAAGGCATCGCGTTGTTGCACCAAGCGGGCTTTGTCGGCGCAATTATTTTCTGGTTGTTCACATTCCAGCACTTTTCGATCAAATTCGATCAGGCTGCCATGTTCTTGAATGATTTGCGCTTCGAGTTTGGTGTATTCGACTTGTCCTTGGGTGTTGACGGTGGCACGAGTGCCTCGGTTGTATTCCCGAATTTCTTGCAAGGTCAGCAAGTCCAGTACTTCTTGGGCTTCGAGCAGTCGCCCTTCGGTGAGCAGCAGGTTGGCAAGGCGGCGGTAGGTGTTGGCAACGCTGTCGGTGTAGGACTGTTGGAGAGTGCGATCGAGTCCGCGAATCTCTTGGCGAATGCTTTCGGTGACGTTGACGGATTGCTTGTAAAAGGCGATCGCTGCTTCAGTTTGCTCTTGCTTTTGAAACGTTCTTCCTAAGTTACCTAGGTTTATTCTTTCAGTCTCTCGACTCTGAACAGCTTGGGCTAAGGCTAAGGCTTGTTGATAAAAGTCGATCGCCCGCTGGACTTTCCCGAGGGAATTGTAGACATTGCCTAGATTGCCCAGAGCGTTGGCTTCTCCTTGGCGATCGCCGATCTCACGTACCATCACCAGGGATTGCTCGTAAAAGTCGATCGCCCGCTGGAATTGCCCGAGGGAAAGGTAGGCATTGCCCAAATTACCCAGGGAGGCGGCTTCTCCTTGCCGATCGCCGATCTCGCGAGCGATCGCCAGGGATTGCTCGTGAAAGTCGATCGCCCGCTGGTATTGCCCGAGGGATCGGTAGGCATTGCCCAGACCGATCAGGGAGCTGGCTTCTCCATTGCGATCGCCGATCTCGCGTTGGATTGCCAAGGATTGCTCGTGAAAGTCGATCGCCCGCTGGTATTGCCCGAGGGAATCGTAGGCATTGCCCAGATTGCCCAGGGAGGCGGCTTCTCCTTGGCGATCGCCGATCTCGCGATCGATTGCCAGGGATTGCTCGTGATATTCGATCGCCCGCTGGTATTGCCCGAGGGAATCGTAGTCATTGCCCAGATTGCCCAGAGCGTTGGCTTCTCCTTTTCGATCGCCGATCTCGCGAGCGATCGCCCGGTGTTGCTCGTGAAAGTCGATCGCCCGCTGGAATTGTCCGAGGGAATAGTAGGCATTGCCCAGATTGCCCAGGGAGTTGGCTTCTCCTCGGCGATCGCCGATCTCGCGTGCGATCACCCGGTGTTGCTCGTGAAAGTCGATCGCCCGCTGGTATTGCCCGAGGGAATAGTAGCCAATACCCAGATTGCCCAGGGCGTTGGCTTCTCCTTGGCGGTCTCGAAGCGTGCGATAAATCTGCAAGGCGGCCTCCCAGGACTGGATCGCCTCACGAACTTGACTGGTTTGATATTGTTGAATGCCTTGCTGAAGAAGGCGATCAGCTTCCTGTTTTTGGGGAGAATTGCGGTTTGCTTGCGCCACTGGTAAACCACCAACCAAGGGCAACCCGGACACTGCTGAACTTGGTAGCCCCAACAGCCCCACCGCCAACAACCAGCCCCACCGGTTCGCCATTGCCCTCGCCTCACCAACCGCGCCACCGCCAATCTAACCTAGTCCACCCGATCGCCCCCCATCATCACGTAGCGCCAGCCTCTCCGCCGCCAAACATTCACCACCGCCCAGCCCCCGATCGGGTGGCCAAAGCCAGACCGAAATTAAATTGACCGGAGACGGTGCGATCGGCCTTGGCTCTGATAGAATGGTTGCCCGGGTTGCCAAAAACCCAACCACCAGCCTTCGCGGGCGTAGTTTAGTGGTAAAACTACAGTCTTCCAAACTGTCGTTGCGGGTTCGATTCCCGCCGCCCGCTTTGATCCTGAGCTTAGTTTTTTGAGCTAACTAGTCTTTTGAGCTGAATGATCCTGATGGATGTTGTTGTGCCAAAACGGCTGAACGATCGGTTCGTGCCATGAAGCTTCTGTGCATCAGCAATGGCCATGGTGAAGACGCGATCGCGGTGCAAATTCTGCAAGCCTTTGCACAGTTGCCCACCCAGCCCGATCGATTCGCTTTGCCACTGGTGGGAGAAGGAAACGCCTACCGACGCGCCGGAATCCCGATTATTGGCGAAGTGAAAACCCTGCCGTCGGGCGGCTTTGTTTATATGGATGCGGGCCAACTGCTGCGGGACATGCGCGGGGGGCTGGTGGGCCTGACTTGGCAACAGTGGCGATCGGTGCGGCAGTGGGTGCAAACACACCGGGCAACCAGCAAAGAACCGCTGTTGGTGTTGGCGGTGGGTGACATTGTGCCCCTGTTGTTTGCTTGGGCCAGCGGTGCGCCCTATGGCTTTGTGGGCACGGCCAAATCGGAATATTACCTGCGGGATAGTCAAGGGCAGTTTTTGGGATCCCGGCGTTGGGAGGGCTGGTCGGGTTCGGTTTATCTGCCCTGGGAACGGTGGTTGATGGGGCGATCGCGCTGTCGGGGTTTGTTTCCGCGCGACACACTGACGGCTCAGATTTTGCGGCGCTGGCTGCCCGATCGCACCTTTGACTGTGGCAATCCAATGATGGACGGCTTCACGGGAGATTTGCCCGATTGCGCTCGGCCGGAGCCGGGGTCACCCTTGCGCGTGTTGCTGTTGCCGGGGTCACGTTTTCCAGAGGTGCTGGACAATTGGCGACGCATGTTGACGGCGTTGCAAGCCTGGCCCGATTTGGCCCAACGGGTGGTGATGTTGCAGGCGGCGATCGCCCCTGGAATCGATCGTGCGCCGCTTCAGCAGGCCCTTCAGCAGGCCGGCTGGCGATCGAGCACCGGGGAACAATGGCATTGCGGGTTGGCCCAGTTGGAGCTGGCTAGCGATCGGTTTTGGGATTGGGCCAAGGCGGCTCACTTCGCGATCGCCACGGCCGGCACAGCCACGGAACAGGTGGTGGGCTTGGGCAAACCGGCCATTACGCTGTCGGGCAACGGGCCTCAATTCACCCCCGCTTTTGCGGAGGCCCAAACCCGCCTGTTGGGCCCCTCCGTCACTTGGATTCAGGAGCCAACGGAACTCCCGGGGGCGATCGAGCAATTACTTCGAGATTCAACCCAATGGCAGGTCAAAATCGATAATGGCCGGCAACGGTTGGGCCCGCCCGGAGCTGCTCGCCGCATTGCCGAGCAATTGTTGAATTTGGCATTGAATCGGGCGGGCAATCGCTAGTGGCGCGATCGAGCCGCGAATCCAAATCATTTTGTTACAATTTGCATCAGTCTGATCATTGCGTATTTGGCTCAACCGATCGCTGCTTTCTGTCCCCGCAAAACTACCGCTCGATCGCCCCTATGACTGCTGTGCTCGCCCCTCAACCATTGCATCGGGCTGCCACCACAGCCCCGGTCAAGACTCCTGAACGAACCGATCAAACCGTCCGCAAAACCTATCCAAACTATAAAGTAATTGTCTTGAATGACGACGTGAACACTTTCAATCACGTCGCCAATTGCTTGTCGAAATATATTCCAAATATGACAACCGATCGGGCTTGGAAATTAACCTATCAAATTCATAACGAAGGACAAGCCATTGTTTGGGTTGGCCCCCAAGAACAAGCAGAACTCTATCACCAACAACTGAGCCGCGAAGGACTAACCATGGCTCCCCTAGAAAGCGCCTAAATTCAGCGCCTAACGTCATGGCAAAATCCAAAAAACAACCCACCACCGCCATTCCTGCCCCCCAAGCCAATTCCCGATCGCCCGAGCCAGACCAGTCCCCCAAAAACGCCAAAAAAGCCAAAGCTGCCCCCACTTCAGGGCGACTGGTTTGGAACCATTCCACTCATTTGGATGGGCTAATTCCGATTTTGGAAAAGCTAACCCAAGTGGCGGGCATCAGCACCATCACGCCGGCCGTGCTCTCCCATGGTCGCAGCAACAGCCCCCAATTACAGCTCAAAGTTTCCGTACCGATCCGAGGCGGCTACAAGTTAATTGCACGCAAGGGCAAAACAATTCAAGAAGTCTTTGTGATCACGGATCTCAGTGCCGAAGAACTGAAGCAGGCGATCGAGCAAATTGTTACTCGTTAATACCCGTTCATGCTGGTTAATCATGAATTAATCGCGCGATCAACCCACAATTGATCACGCGACAATTTGGGTTTGGGGGTTTTAGGCTTCCGAGAGGGTGGGAGGCAAAGATCCTAGGGCGATCGGGGGTGCGTCAACCGCCGGAGCCACAGTCCGCACCTGTGCCATCAAACTCGCCATCTCCAGGGCGCTCATGGCATAGTTCCAACCCAAGTTGCTCTTAATGCCTGCCCGCTCCAAAGCCTGTTGCATCGTGTCCGTGGTAACAATGCCAAACACAACCGGCACACCGGTTTGGAAGCTGGCGGCGGCAATTCCCTTAGAAACTTCTGCGCAAACGTAATCAAAATGCGGCGTTTGGCCGCGAATCACTGCGCCCAGGCAAATCACGGCATCGTAACGCTGACTGAGGGCCAATTGGCGGGCAACGGTGGGGATTTCAAAGCTACCGGGAACCCAAACATAGTCCACCTGGCGGCCTTGGGGGTCAATATCCACCCCATGGCGCTTGAGGCAATCTTGGCAACCGGCCAGTAATTTGCTGGTGATCAGGTCGTTAAAGCGGCCAATAACGATGGCAAATCGTTGTGATCCAGCGCGATCGAAACTTCCTTCAAAAACAGCCATGTTGCACTCAAAACTGGACTCAATTGGCCAAGAAACTCAATTCGCCAAGAAATTTGGCCAAAACAAATTAGGGGCAAGCGATCGCCCCCATCAACCTTGCTTTTAACCTTGCACAGCGGCTCAGGGCTACTGTTTGAATGGCTATTGGTATTGGTTTGACTTGTGGTAGCGGCTGCGATCGAACCCTAAGCCACAAAGAAGTTCAAAACGGCTACCGCAATCACCAACAGGAACCAAACACCGGAACCCAGGTACAGCAAGGGCTTGGAACGATCCCAGCTTTGGGGAAGTGCATAGGCCACTGGCACACCCACAACCAAGACCAACGACAACGCAACCAGCGCAAAAAGAACGAGTTGAAAGGCGATCGTCATAGGATTTTTCCGTATTTTCCAACACAGCGCGCTCAGGCCATGCCACCGAGCGAGCGCCCGAACGGAGATATTCTATCAAACGGATGCGTTCAGGCTCGATGGGGATTGGGCGATCGGGTCAACTTCGCCAGCCCACGGCCGGCCCGCAGACAACCCCAGCCGCTTCATGGGAGTCGAGATGGATTTTTGTAAACTTTCTTAAATCTCCCGAGTCGCCAACCGTAGGATAATTGAATCGATTTTTCGCAATGATGGGTGGCAACATCTGGCTTAGAAACCAGCTTGGCCCAGCCACTCGGCCCATGATCAGACCCTGATCAGAGCATCAACGAGTCATTCATGATCCAGAGCGTCTCAGATCATCAATGACTCAAAAACGACTCAAAACCGATTTCAAGACCTAAAGGGACTGGGAAGACTATGGAAGCACTGACGGATGCGATCGGCGGCATTAACTGGTTGGTGGTGGGGCAACTGACCACGTTGGCACTTCTAGTGATTGCCGGCCCGGTAATTGTGTTTATTTTGGCCTTCCGGGGCGGCAACCTGTAGAAGCTTGCCAGTGGGGATGATCTATCCCCTCAGCTTTTTGTTGCAAAACTTGTTGCAAAAAAAAATATTGGTAGAGATGACGGAGCGGGAGCCAGTGAATGATGGCTCCCGCTTTTTATTTGGTGATTAGCTAGCTCAACCAGCGAGTAGGGCGATCGATGCTCACTACCTTGATCACTACCTTCTCGCTGAGGGGACATCCATCCTTGAACATGCTCAAACTCACGCTCAAAGTCATGACTGCCCTCTCCCCAAGGGCGATCGGCTTCGTTGAGGATTTTTCGTTGAGGACTCTGGGCTGAGGGTTTTTCGTTGAGGATTTTTTGCGCAGATTTTAGCCTTGTGATATCTGTACGAATATTGTACATTAATCAAAGTCGCCAATCGAAGTCACCAATCAAGGTCGCCTCCAGAGCGAACGCTATTCACCAAGCTGGCGTTACAAACTCGTCCCTCAGTGACCGTTCTCGCGGGGCTGCCTGTGGGGCTGCCTGTGAGGATGTCTGTGGGGCAATCTCTGGAGCTGCCTTTGGGGATGACTGAGGATTGCTAGCAGTCTTTTTCGGCAAGTCGCAAGCAAGAAGCACTCACGATCATGCGTAAAACCCTTGACTTTGACACGGTGCGCGTCTATTTGCAGGAAATTGGGCGAATTCCCCTCCTCACCACGGAACAGGAGCGAGAACTGGGTGCGGCCATTCGGGCTTGGCAATCCCTGCGCGATCGAGATCAGCCCCAGTCTGCGCGGGCCAAGGCGATCGCCCGGCGAGGGCGGCAGGCCAAGGCGCGGCTGGTGGCGGCTAATTTGCGGCTGGTGGTGTCCATTGCCAAGCACTACACCGGTCGGGGCCTGGATTTGCTGGATCTGATTCAGGAGGGCAGCTTGGGGCTGGATCGCGCTGCCGAAAAATTTGATGAGCGCTTGGGCTACAAGTTCAGCACCTATGCCACTTGGTGGATTCGGCAGGCGGTGGCGCGGGCCTTGGCTAATCAAAGCCGGACGATTCGGCTACCGATTCAGGTGAACGATCGCCTGCGCAAGGTGCGGAAGGTGACGGCTCAACTGTCGGGGCAGTTGGGCCACCCGCCCACCACGGCACAGGTGGCGGCGGCGATGGAGCTGACGGTTACGGAATTGCAGACGTTGTTAGCCTATGGTCGGCCGCCCAAGAGTTTGGATGCGCCGCTGACGAATCATTGCGATTCTGACCATGCGATCGACCTGATTCCCGATGCCAGTGTGAATCTGGATCATGTGTTGGATGCGGTGGACGATCGCGCCGCGTTGGTGACCCTGCTGGGCCTGTTGGATCAACGGGAGCGACTGGTGGTGATGCGGCGGTTTGGCTTAATTCAAGGGGATGCCCGATTGGCGGCGATCGGGGCAGATTTGAACCTCACCCGGGAACGGATTCGCCAAATTGAACGGACTGCCCTTTCCAAGATGCGAGCTGCCGCCGCCACGATGCTGCCCTAGGGGATACGCGGGAATGCGTGGGAATGCGCGAGAATGCGCGGGATCTGGTGTTGGATAGGCCGTCGATTTAGTCGATTCAGTAGCAAGGGCTGGATTTACCAGTCGATCGATTCGCTGGGGATCGATTCGCTTGATTTGCTGGATTGGCCTGATTGGATCGATCGACTAGGGGCGAAAGCGATTGCGGCAGGCCCGCGCCAGTTGCGTCAAGTTGCCCGCCGCTTCGCCCTTGGGTCGCAGGTAATCCTGAAGCCAACGACAACTGCGATCGAGCAAGTTTTCCAAGTCCAAATCGCGAATCACCAACTGCTGATCAAACCCTCCCGATACCAGCAGCTTGCCATCGGGGCTGAACCGCACGCCGCCCACGCCGGATTTGTGCTCCCGAAAAACCTTGATCATCTTGCCATCCAGACTCCAAAGGGTCACGGAACCATCCCAACTGGCGGCGGCCAAAAACTGACCATTGGGGCTAAACCGCACGCTGTTGACCGCATCCCCATGACCCAACACTTGCAGCAAGGAACCGTTGGCACTCCACAGGCGGACGGTGCTATCGTCTCCAGCGGAAGCGATGTAACGCCCATCGGGACTGAAGGTGACATCATTCACAAAGCTGCTGTGGCCCGCGAGGGTGCGGATGGGTTCCCCTTGCAACGTCCAAAGCCGAATCAGGGCATCATCTCCACCCGTGGCCAGGATGCGACCATCGGGACTGAAGGTGATGCTGTTGAGTCGTTTGGCGCGATCGTCGCTGGAGGTGAGCTTGAAGGCGGCCACCTGTTTGCCGTCCGGTTGCCACAGGTAACCGCGACCACTGCGATAGGTGGCGGCGATCAGTTTGCCATCGGGACTGAAGGCCACGCTGGAAATGTTGTTGGATTCGATCGGGTTGTTCCGCAGCACCAGTTCATCGGCAAAGACCCGTTGCAGTTGGCCCGATCGCGACCAAAGCCGCACCCGCCCATCGTTGCTGCCCACCAAAACCCAACGGCTGTCGGGGCTGAAGGCGGCCACTCGCACCCCACCGCCGGGATCCTGGAAGTGGGTGGGGCGGTAGGTGTTGCGATCCCACAGTTTCACCTGTTGATCGCGGCTGGCGGACAGGATGGTTTGCCCATCGCGGCTGATGTCTACGCCATAGATGCGATCGGTGTGGGCCGTGATTTGGGTGATCGATTCCGGCTGCAAACGCCAAAACCGAACGGTGCGATCGTAGCTGCTGGTGACCAGGGTAGACCCATCGGGACTGAAGGCCACGCTGGTGACCCGATCGGTGTGGCCAGCGAAGTTTTGTTCTAGGTTGCCCCAAAACGTCCAGTATTTAATGGTTTTGTCTTCACTGGTGGAAGCCAAATAGCGCCCATCGGGACTGAAGGCCACGCTTAAGACACCATCCCGGTGTCCCGATAACATGCGCACGGGTTTGCCCGATCGGGTCCAAATGCGGATGGTCTTGTCCAGGCTGGCGGAGGCGAGGAATTGACCATCGGGGCTGAAGGTCACATTCATGACGCTGTTGCCATGGCCGCGAAGGGTGGCGAGTTCTTGGCCGTCCAGGTTCCAAAGCTTGATGGTGCGATCGTCACTGGCCGTGGCGATCAGTTGCCCATCGGGGCTGAAGCTGGCCCATTGCACGGGGCCGCCGTGGGTGGTCAGTTGGCGCACCACTTGGCCCTGAAGGTTCCACAGGCGCACGGTGCGATCGTCGCTGGCCGTGGCGATCAGTTGCCCATCGGGACTGAAGGCGGCGCTGTTGATGCGGGCCGGATGTTCACCCAATTCCCGCACCAATTTGCCCGTCCTGTTCCACAGTCGCAATTTGCCAGCGGTTCCCCGCTTGCCGGTGCTGGTGGCCAAAAATTCCCCATCGGGACTGAACACCACGTTGGTCACGGCCCCTTCATGGTTCAGCACGATCGGTCGCCCTTGGTTGTCCGCCAGGGGTTCTCCGCTGCGCTGCCACAACCGCACGGTGCGATCGCTGCTGGCCGTGGCCAGAAATTGCCCATCGGGACTGAAACTCACGTCCCAAACCGTTTCCACATGGCCCAAGCGCCCTTCAATTCGGTTCACCTCCCGCACATGCTTGAGGGCCTGCTGCAAACTGGCTCCCACCTTCAGCTCCGTGGCCAAGCGGGCATTGGGTTTGGCCCACAGCAGCCATTGACGTTGGCTCCGTTGCTGCCAGGCCTGAAGACCCGAGAGCAGGGCCTCAAAGGGCTGGTTGGAACCAATCAGGGCCTCCGAAACGGCGGTGCTGGCATCAATTTGGGCGCTGATTTCATCGGCCCCCAACAACACCGCAAAGCTGGAGGACGACAAAAACAAAATTCCGAGCACTGCGCCAGCGGCATAGAGTTCCTGAATTCGTTTTTTGAGGATGGCGTTCAGTTGGGACTGGGTGAGACGATAGCGGGCCCGTTCGTCGGCTTGGCGTTGCTGGCGAATGAAGGTGACGAGGTAGTCATGCACCAGTTGATAGAAGTCGGCGGTGGACTCCCGGAACATGACCACCAAACCGGCTCCGGACAAAATGTTCAACACCAGTTCCAGTTGCCCATCGCTGGCTCCCAGTTCAACGGCTAGCTCGGTGCGGGTTTTGAGGGGGCGAGTGCCATTTTCGGCGGTGAGCAGGAATAACACTTCGCGAGCGATGTTTTCGCCTTCGGGGCCGCAGTCGCGAATGGTGTTTTCCAAGTAGCGCTCCACGAGCACTTCTTTGGAGCCATATTCCCGCTGGTATTCGGCCAGGGTGACGATGCGATCGGCCTGGAGTTGGGCCCCCACCACTTGCAGCTCGATCGGGTTGACTTCGCCGGTTTCGCGGGCCAATTCACCCACTAGGGCATCAATCAGGTCGGGTTCCAGGCCCAGGCGCGATCGCTCCGTGAGGCTTTGGATCGTGGCACGGGCATCGGCGGGCGAAAAGTCTCCCACGTAATAGCGAACCTGGCGGGCCAACACGTTGTCGTCAATGATTGACAAGTCCGTGGCCCGTTCCCACTCCAGCAGAAAGTGCAGGTAATCTTCCCGCATGGAGATGATGAGTTTGACGTAGGGCACATTCAAGCAATCGCGCAGAAACTCAAAGAAGGGCTGGCGATCAACCACCGTGGGCCAGTGGAAAAACAATTCCTCAAACTGGTCAAAGATCAGAATGATGGCGAAGTTTTGCTGGCTCAACTGCTGAAGCCGATCGAGCAGGGCCCGCAACCGTAGCCCTTGGCTGTTGACCGACAGATCCAAACTGGGCAGGGCAATATTTGCCTCGATCGCCAGGTCATCCCAAGTGGTGAGGGTGCGATCGTTGTCGAGACCCTTTTGGTCAGCCGCTCGATCGAGGGCATTTTCCGTGGCTGCGATCCAGTCCGTGTAAACCTCGATCGTCACCGGCAACACATCCCGATCGCCCAAGGCCCGCCGATGCAACTCCGGCACCAAACCGGCTTTCAGCAGCGAACTCTTGCCCGCCCCCGAATGACCATGCACCACCGTGAGCTTCAGATCGGCCCGGGCCAAGCGAGCGATCAAATTTTCCACATCTTTTTGGCGGCCAGAGGCGGCAATTTCCGGGGCCGCCACCGGCAACACCATGCCATCGTCCACCAGGGCCGCCGGTTGCGGTTGCAGTTGGCCCGCGCCAATAAACGCTAACCAACTGCATTGGTGTTCCACGCGCCGCAGTTCTTGCTTCGTTCGGAACGCATCCAGGTAGCGGGTTTGCTGGAAATAAACCTCCCGCAACCGCGACAACAACCGCACTGTCAACTGGGGTTGCTCGAAGTTCCAAACCGTGGCCCGGGCCCGCTCCAAATGGCTGATGGCCAAACCAGAGCGCCCCAAATGCCAATTGGCTTCCCCCAACAGAAACCAAGCTTGGCTTTGGCGCAACCGCACCGCCCGCAACAGATCGGGCCCCAGGGCCGTTGGGTCATGGGCACTGGCATGGGACAGATGGTTCAAGGCCCGCTCCGCCCACTCGCAGGCCTGTTCCCAGCGGGTTTGCACCAGGGCCACTTCCGCCAAAAAGCAACAGTCCCGAGCCAACTCAGCCCGGTTCCCCGGATGATCCGGTGCGCCATGGAGCGCCGTTGCCACCTGGGCCAACTGCTCCAGCCCCAACCAGTCGTGGAGTTCTTGGAGCACTTCCCCCAATGACCCAATGAACTTGGCCGTGAGATCGGGGCGATCGAGCGCTGCGAAACAATCCGCACAGGCCTGTAGCGCTTCTCGAGCCAGTCGCCAGCGCTGGGCCCGGGCCGACTGGCTTTCCGGCAATTCCACGGGATTGCTGTTGCCCAGGGCTAAGCGTGCATGGCAAAACCCCACATAAAACCGCAACAGGCCTGAACGAACTTGGGCTTCGATCGGGGAAATGGGCAACCGGGGCAGGGCGATCGCCCCCTCTGTGTTCGCAGCGGTCGGTGGCTCATTGGCGTTGGCGTTGTCGTTGGCGTTGGCGTTGGCGTTGGTATTGGCGGCCGCTGGGCGCAAGGCTTGGGCCAAGGTTTGCCAACTGTCCAACGCATTGCCAAACATCTTCAGCGCTAGCTCATAGTCCCCCCGGCCCATGGCCGTCCACCCTTCCAGGAACTCCACACTAGCCAGCAAATCCACATCCAACTGCACACCCCGTTTGGCCAAGTCCGCCCGCGCCGCCGCCAGCTCCTGCCGGTGGCGGGCCTCCGCCAAGGCCGGCGGCAGTTGATAGATTGAATAGCCCGCCGAAGCCGCAAAGGCCCGATCGAACGCCTGACTGGCCCGCTCCCGCAAAAAGTCAATCACCCCCTGCGTGTCCATCTCCAGCCGAACCGGCGTGGCGGCCCAGCTCTTGAGATCCGGAGCCACCCGCTTCAGCTTGTCCAGGCTTTCATCCGTCAGCCACAACACGATCGGGAACGGCAACTGCTTGAAGCGATCGCGCATCTGGTTCGCCAGCGCAAACACCGTATCCAGCGACTCCGCCATCTCCAGCCCCAGCACCATCACCGCCCGGGGCGGACAGGGATCCGAAATTGCCGCCACCAACGGATAGAGCGTTTTGATGGTGGGCGGAACCACCAGGCAAGTCACCCGATCGAACGGCTGCCCCTCTCCCGAGCGATCGGCCACCCAATCCAACACACTCTGACGCAAGCGCTCATAACTACAACGCACTAACACCAGAGAAAACTGACCCTCTGACAACACAATTGCCCGCTCTAAAGTTCGCAGGGCCCGCTCATTCGCTTGAGCAGTTTCTTGATCCATTACCAACTGCACTCCCTGCGGTTGCAAACCAGTCGCAAACGGCTTGACCTCCGACAATCGCTCCATAACCTCTGCACCCTTTCCATCTCTCCGCCAACAGCCCTTGCATCCCCCTTTCCCCCCGCAAACTCCGTCATAATTATTACCAGCATGGCAACAACAGAATCGGCAATCAACGCCACCAAGTCAGATCCTGCACCGGCCCTTCAGGTTTCCCATAAATGCCTCACGGCCAAGCCCTTGGAGCGCCTGGAATTCAGTCCAATTTCCAGGCATAAACTGAAGATCAAAATCATTGCTAAATCCAAGTTCCCCTAAATAACTATTCCCGTTTTTATGGGACTTGAAATCACTGATCCCAAAAGAAAATTACAAGGAATCGGGCTGATGCGTTAATGATTTGCAACCTGTCTGTAACTGACCTGTAATTCATCACCGACAGCGTTAAAAGTCAGCCAGCACTAAAGCCAGAATCGGGTTAGAAGTCTATCCATCATCAAACCGAGTACACAATTGAGTTATTCGATGGAATTGATTTAGAAATGTGTCAAAAATCTGCGAGCGGCAGAGTTGATTAAAAATCACGAAAACCCCTAAACGGATCCTGGCACAGATCATCGAAAAAACAGAAGCCTTGCGTATCAAAGCGAACATGATTTGACAAAAAAACAATTGAAAATGATAAAAACAGAACAAATCTATAAGTCATGAGCAGTCAGAAGTCACTGATCTGCCGTTGCCAAATAGGCCAAGCGGCTTCATCATGGGTCTCAGCAATTGGGGGTGAAACCATCGATTTGAGAGGGAGTTAAACCATTCAAGGGGATTGCCCCCTACAGGCTATTGATCGCGGAAATCTTGCGATAAATCAAACTGATTGAAGCGATCAGAACCAGTGACCCAAAGTCCCAGAACCCCAACCAAACCACGCATCAGAGGGGGCAGATGGATTGATAGACGGGGAACCCAATCAGCACGTTCAGAGTCTGATTCAGTGTCTGATTTTGAAACGATCGGGACTGGCTAGAAGGGAAGAGCGTGACAATCTTTCGCAGGGAAAGAAGGCTGTGGAGAACGTGGCTGTGGAGAGTGTGGAGTTTGTGGCTGTCCCTTGAGCACACCAGCTCGATGATAATCGAACAGTTGTTCATGGAAAATTTAGGAACAGCTCAAGATCAGACGAAACTTTATCAAATTTTTAAACTTATTAATTGGGCATGATCCCAATCACGTCATTGCCATCAAAATATCAATTGGCATGAGTGATCGCGATCAATGCAAGGAGCGAAGTAATCCACGGGGGATGGTTGAGCGGCCATCCTAGACCCGATCGCCCCTAAAATCGTGCAAATCTCCCAAAAGCCGATCGCTAACTCAGGCCATAGAACACGAGTTCACCGATGATTAACCGATACCAGAGAGACTCAGGTTTTACGTTTTTGAGAAAATTTTAGAAGTCAAATTTGATACAAGTCCTGTCGCCGCCCCGGAGTCCATGAAGCGATTGAGGTCTTTGCCCAGGCCTCCGGGGAGATCGAGCCATGCTTCCTCGGCTCTGTTTCTCAGCTCTGTTTCTTGGCTCTGGTTCTCAGCCGCTAATTAACCCTGTTGCAGGTAGGCCCGGTAACCAAGGCGATCGAGCTGGGTTTGTTTGTCTTCCACCATTTGCCGCAAGCCGTCCCGATAGGCTTGCACCTTAGCCAGCAGCTCTGGGTCATGGGCCGCCAACATTTGCACCGCCAACAGGCCGGCGTTTTTGGCATTCCCGATCGCGACGGTGGCCACGGGAATTCCCCCCGGCATTTGCACGATCGAATACAGGGAATCTACGCCACTGAGTTGGCGGGTGCTCACGGGCACGCCAATCACCGGTAACACCGTCAGGGCGGCAACCATGCCGGGTAAGTGAGCTGCGCCGCCTGCGCCTGCGATAATCACTTTCAAGCCCCGATCAACGGCAGTTTTGGCATAATTCACCATCCGATCGGGTGTGCGGTGGGCAGAGACGATCGCCACTTCGGTGGGAATGCCAAATTCTTCGCAAACGGCGATCGCGGCTTCCATGGTGGGCAGGTCGGAATCGCTGCCCATGATGATGCCAATCAGGGGGGAGGCGGTGGTGGCCATGGTTGTGCAGGGGGAAAGAGTCGGTTAACCTGTTCAAATTTAAGGCGTTGGCGCGATCGCACAGCACCAAGCTGGTGTGATCAACCCGATTCAGACTCGATTTAGACCTGATATAGACCCGATTTTTGAGCTTCAGTTTCTGAGCTTCCGCCAAAGCCACCCAATCATGATTGATCGATGACCCATTGGCAAAATCGACGCATCCACCGCGCCCGACTGATCGATCGACCGGGACTCTATGACCTGACCTGCGACGATCGGGGGTTGGTGGCGGAAATTGACCCCCACGATCCCAAGATTTTTGGGGTGGGCGATCGGGCGGACACGCTGCTGAATGCCGATGCGATCGACCTGCATGGCGATTGGCTCTCGCCCGGTGGGGTGGACTTGCAAATTAACGGGGCCTTGGGTTTGGCCTTTCCAGACCTGACCTTAGCCGATTTGCCCCAAGTGGATCGCATTTGCCAATTGCTGTGGCGGCAAGGGGTGCAGGCGTTTTTGCCCACGATTGTGACCACGGCGATCGAGAAAGTTCACCAAAGCCTGGCCACGCTGGCGGCCTATCAGGACTACCGAACCCAATACCCAGCGGGCGATCGGGCAGAAATTTGGGGCGCACATCTTGAGGGGCCGTTCCTGAATCCACAAAAGCGCGGGGCCCATCCACAGCAATTCCTGTTGCCCCTGACGGTCAATCAGGTGGCGGCGGTGGTTGGCTCCCACGCGGCCCAGGTGGCCAAGATGACCCTCGCGTCGGAATTGGATCCCACGGGCGAGGCGATCGATTGGCTGCGATCGCGCGGAATTACCGTCAGCCTTGGCCATTCCCAGGCCACGGCAGCGGAAGCCATGGCCGCGTTCGATCGGGGAGCCACCATGGTCACCCATGCTTTTAATGCCATGCCGCCACTGCACCATCGGGAACCGGGTCTTTTGGGTGCGGCCATTGTTCGATCAGGCGTGCGCTGTGGCTTCATTGCCGATGGGGTGCATGTGTGTCCCACCATGTTGCAAGTGCTGTTGCGGGCCAGCGAGGGCCCCAGGGGGCTGTTTATGGTGAGCGATGCCTTGGCTCCCTTGGGGTTGCCCGACGGAATCTATCCTTGGGATGAACGCACCATTGAGGTGAAAAACGGCACAGCTCGCCTGTCCGATGGCACTTTGTCGGGCACAACCCTCAGCCTGTTGGAAGGGGTTTTGAACCTGATTCGTTGGCAACTTTGCACCCCGGAACAGGCGATCGCCCTGGCCACCATTGCGCCGCGTCGGGCCCTGGGTCGGCTGCCCGAGTCGGCGGATCCCTACGGTGGCGAGTCGCCAGCCCAACTGCTGCGTTGGCATCGACAGCCGGACGGCCAATGGACTTGGCGAAGGCTACAGGGCCCCTAGGGTGCGGAGAAAAAGGAAAAAGGAAAAAGGAAGAAGGGAGCAGGAAAAAGGAAAATTTGGGCTAGCCGTTCTATTTCTCTGTGTTTTTTGCCTTTTGCCTTTTGATTTTTACCTTTCTTGAACCATGTCTTTAACGATCGTGCTGGTGGAACCGGCCGGGCCGCTGAATGTGGGTTCCGTCGCGCGGGTGATGAAGAATTTTGGGTTGCGGCGGCTGGTGTTGGTGAATCCCCAATGTGATCGACTGGGGCGCGAAGCCCTGCAAATGGCCATCCACGCACGGGATTTGCTGGAGGAAGCGATCGAGGTGGCCAGCTTGCCCGAGGCCTTGGCCGGGTGCGATCGGGTTGGAGCCACGATCGGGCGAGATTGGGATTCTCCTGTGCCGGTGCGGGAACCGGCGGCGGCCTTGCCCTGGTTGCGGGCCGGGCGATCGGCGGCGTTGGTCTTTGGGCGGGAAGATCGGGGCTTAACCAACGACGAGCTGAAATATGCCCAACAACTCATCCGCATTCCCACCAGTGATGACTATCCCTCTATGAACTTGGCCCAAGCGGTGGCGGTTTGTGCCTATGAGTGGGCCCGCCCAGCCCCAGAAACCAGCCCTGGCCCCGAGGTTGCTCTTCACCCCCAAGTGGCCCCCGAGCCGATCGCCCTGGCCCCGTTTGAGCAAGTAGAGCATTTCCATCAAGATTTGGCAGATCTGTTGTTGCGATCGGGCTTTTTGTATCCCCACACGGCCAGCAGTCGCATGGAAAAATTGCGGCGAATCTTGCAGCGGGCAAATCCTTCCCAAAATGATGTGGCACTGTTGTGGGGAGCCATTAAACAACTGAATTGGGCGATCGACCATTTGCCGCGCCCCAACTCTGGCCAGTAAAATGCCAGCCATCCCGATCTTGAGATTGGCTCGGGATGGCCGCCAAATTTTGGGCTGAAACCGAACTTGCCATGCCCCAACCGCCCGATCGCCCTCGCCCTTTGCCCGCCCCTCGGCCC
>NZ_LIRO01000088.1:0-15623 GCF_002742025.1 Limnothrix sp. PR1529 | reverse complement strand
GCTCATTACGAAAAATCAAAATGGCGTAGCAATACAGATCTACATGGTCTTAATTGCTTATGCCATCTTGCAGTTAATAGAATTGCCGCAGTTCTATAGTCAGACGCTACTAGATAAATTGCGATATTTGCAAGTTGTACTCGGTCGCTATGGCTCAATCAGTCATTGGAGCTATGATTTACTGCCAGAAACTCTTGTTGCCTAGAATATGAAGTTTTGTGTTTAGATTCAACACTTCTGGGATGAGGCTTGTTATAAACCAGTCAATATCCATGAAGGCATTGACAGCACCTTGGCGATTTTGCAACATCGGATGAAGGCTGCACCCGACCACCCGGAAATTCAGGTGAAATGTGACTATGGCGATTTACCGGCGGTGGAATGCTATGCCAGCAATTTAAATCAGGTCTTTATGAATTTGATTGCCAATGCGATCGAGGCAATTACTGAAAAATATCAAACGAATCCGCTGGACGCTACGAACCCTAATTCATCAGCTAGGGGTCAATTTAAGGGTTGTATTGAAATTCAAACGCGCCTTTTGCGGGGCGATCGGGTGCAAATTCAAATTACCGATAATGGGGTGGGGATGCCGGACAGCATCCAATCACAAATTTTTAATCCCTTTTTCACGACGAAGCCGGTTGGCAAAGGCACGGGGCTGGGGATGTCGATTAGCTATCAAATTGTGACGGAGCAACACCAGGGCCAGCTTCGGTTTAGCTCTGTGCCGGGTGCAGGATCGACGTTTACGATCGTGATGCCCCTGAAGCAAGAAGGGCAATCCACTTAGCCCCAAGCGTCAGTCAGGATGGCCAGGGCAGGAGGCAGAAGTTAGGGTTACAATAGGAACCTCACCCAAGATCGACGCGCTCTCCAGCCCATTGCGCCATGCCTGAGCCTGCTCCTTCAGCCATTCATTCCTTCATTCAGCGGTGGCAAGCGTCAAGCGGCAATGAGCGGGGAAATTATCAGCTTTTTTTGAGTGAATGGTGTGACTTGTTGGGGGTGGCGCGGCCCGATCCGAAAGGGGCGATCGCACATCCAAGTCTTGCGGATTCACCCAACTGTTGCTCAGCGATTCTACTGGCTCTCGTTATGAGGATGATCACAGGACTGAGTGCATTGTCTGCCTGATCTCTGTCGGTTGCCGATGGCTATCACTGCAAGGGTCTCGCAGCGCAGCGGCATAACGTTCCCAATCACCCGCCGCAGATAACCCTGAGTGTTCACAGACAATCTCTCGGCGGTCGGGTGCATTGGGTTTGTTATGCGGCTTTCTAGCTATCAGTTCTAAGTGTTAGGCTACCAAGTATAAGTTGAGCTAAATCATCAGCTTTTTTTGATTGTTCTGCTGCTAATGTCCGCAATGTAAATTCTTGTTCGACAGCATCCCCAATTTGCGTTTGGATCTCCTCTGGAGGCACAATTATTTGCAGTTCTAGTAATCTGGATGGACTGATTCTTTGTCGCCCTGTTGCTCCAGTAACATTAGCTGTCGCTTGTCGAGTAAAGTGATCAGAACGCAAGGCTCTAAAAAGGTAATAAAGGTTAATATCAACTTGTTGTTTTTTTCTCAACACTATAAACTCGGTTGACGCAACAGCATTAGTTAAATCTTGAGTTACTAAAGCAATCTTTTTATTTGCTAAGCTAGGCATGATTTTTGCAAAGAGAATATCATTTTTTTGAAAACGATGTTTTGTACTGCCAATTTCACTACCTCGACTGACTTTAAGAGTTAATATATGTCCATAAATGTCATCTACTTCGCGCAAATCAATGTATTCAAATATTTGATTAGCGTGTCTATTAGATCTAGGGTTAACGCTACTTGATACAGCATCTACAAAGTTACCCAAAGGTTGCTGATCAAAGTCGCCTATCTGTTCGTGCAAGTACTGTGTATATGCTGCACCAGCATCAACCGTATCAATGTTACTAGCTGATTCTTCAGTAATGGTTAGTACTAAAGGTTCTGTTTGAATTAGCTCAATAGTCATTGCAAGTTTAGCTTTACTCCATGATAGGCTTCTGCGATAACAGGTAAATCATTTAGATCCGTTTCTCTATAATATTTTGATGTAATATCATAGCCGACACGCTCTGCTTGCGCTAGAAACCGTTTTTTGTTGTCTCTAGCAGCCTTCTTGAGATATAAGACACAAGTTCTAGCATTAGAACCACCGAAGGGCTTAAACGCTCCCACAGGTAAACTTATACAACCATGAATGTGGGTATTAGCCTTAACAAAATCACGAACTTCGGTTTCTGAGACTCCACTTGCAACACCGTGCGGCAGAATAACCAGTAAGCGACCAGTTTCAGGTTTCAATAATCGAATTGCTCTTTCAAGAACTAAATAATCTGAACCTTGAGCAGCTTTGCCGCGCCCCAAAGCATACCGATTCAGAGTAGTGGGATCTTCATAGGGTATGTTGAATGGAGGATTAATAAGAATTACATCAAACTTTGCTGCATCATTTTGCTCAATCTCTGAAAAATCTGTTCTTCGCCCATCCGTATTTTCAAAAAAATCTTCTCTAATCGAATCCCCTGTATAAATATGTTCATAGCCATCACCATGCAAAATCATGTTTATTCTGCATAAGGTTGCGAGGCGCGGGTTTATTTCAATTCCCCACAAATTATTGGTTACGAGATCGCTAACTAAACGATCCTTTTCATCTTGGCTAGAGTCGAGAGAGCGGATTTTTTTGCGAACGTTTATAAACGCTCTAATGAGAAAACCACCACTTCCGCAGGATAAATCGAGGACTTTTTCTCCAATTTTTATATCAGCTACCTCAACCATAAACTCGACCAATTGTCTTGGAGTTAAATACTGTCCCAAGTCTCCTCGCAAAGTCCCAGTAAGAAAAGCTTCGTAAACAGAACCAACCACATCTCCACCAGCTCCAGCCAAACCTAGCGGAGTCTTGAAACCATACAGCCCAAATGGTTCTAATTCACGAACAATCTTTTCAACCGTTTCATTGCTCCTAATTTGAATCTGCGTTCCTGTAGAAAATACATTAAAAGTTCGTTTAGCATCGGAAAACATCTGTTGTAATGCAGCGAGAGGTCCACTGCCAAGAAGCCATTGAGATGTAAAGCGGTTAGGCGCAAGACCTTCAGCAGCTCTTTTCTCTTCATTAAATTTGCACGTGAGAATTTTTGTTAGCTCATCAAATGCAGACTCAGCAATAAGTCCTTCTTTGGCTAGCTCTTTGCGACACTCCCTAAATGCTGTTTCTAAACCACTTTTATTCTCAATAGTTACTAGAAGACGCTCAGCAGCTTGTCGCTTCTCTGTCTGAAATGTAGTACTAGAGACAGCAAGTACTATGCTTTCAAGTTCTTGCGGCTCAGGAATCGATTCCAACCCACCAATATCATCCCTATCCAGGTAATATACTTCCCAATCACGTCCATTAGTTAGAACTGCAATTGGTGTAGGAGGTTCAAGAAGTTGAGCATAGGAAAGTGCTTGATTAACATCTTCCTCTTTGAGGCGATGCTGAATACGCTTGGTTTCAACAACAAGGGACGGACGCTCCCCGATGTAAACAACAATATCAGCTTGTTTTCTGAATCGATGTCCTGAAGTTCCAGTGATCGAGACTTTCCGCCCTATTTGGTTCCTATCATAACCAAGTCTCAAAAGAAAAGGAATAACAACATTCTCAGCACAATCATCCTCAGAGTTCAGCGGTGGTGCGTTGCGAAAAATATCATCCAAGATAGCCTGCTTGTTCAACGGCATACCTACTACACCTTTCCGTTACTAAGAAAAATAAGCCTACTGCAACCTATAGCAGCACACCGGATCTAATCATATCAGTGTTTACGCCTTGTGCTCTAAACGCAAGGGGTGCAAGAGCCGCATAACGGCTGAACTCACCCGCCTTAAGTAGCTTTGTTCAATATTCAAAGCCTAGCATAAAGTTGGGTGCAGTGACTTGTTAGCTTGATTTTGGGTAGCGATCGCAATAATAATGATCAAGGAGCGGGAATCCCTGCTGTATTATCAATCAAATATCTAATACTATTAGCTATCAACAAATAACTGTCCTTGGTATATCCTCCACTGAGAACCATGACAAAGGGTATCTTAAGTTCCAATAAGGTCTTGAACACTAGAATATCCCTACTAAGCACTCCTTGAGCAGATATATCTAATTTTCCTAATGGGTCTTTGCAATATATATCCGTACCTGCATTATAAAATGCTAGCCTTATAGGAGTTATACTATCTAAGTAGGACGGCAAATATTCTTGAAGCAACTCAATGTATTTTCTATCGCTGGTTCCAGATTTCAAAGGAATATCTAAATCTATTCCACGCTTTGCCCACCCATCATTAGGGTAAATTTCGGCATTGTATACATCAAATATCTTTACATTTTGGTCATTAAGAAAAATCCTTTCAAGACCATTACCTTGATGGGCATCCAAATCAATAATAACAACTTTATCTGTTTCTTGTATAGTACCTTCCATTCTTAGCGAGGCAATTGCTATACCAATATCGGAATAAATACAGAAACCTTCACCATTAGCTTCACTAGCATGATGATATCCCCCAGATAGATTTATACCAATTCCATTTTTAATAGCAGACTTTGCAGCAATTAAGGTTCCCATAGTTGCTAAACGCATTGGGTTCAAAATATGCTTGTCAATCAATCTACTGGGACATAGAGCCAAAGGCGGCATTTCTAGGGCCTGAGCTAAGTATCTAGAACTTGACAATAGTTCTAAATAACTTTTGGTATGTACAGTAGATAACTCATGATGACTAATAGATCGCGAGGGAAGAATATGTAATGACTGTAATTGTTTGCCATAGATTGCAAATAATTTATTCCACGAACGACCATACTTGCAGCTATCAAATGGATGAAGCTTCTCAACTCCAAAAAAGTTAATGTTATATTCGGGTGAATAAATTAGCTTTGGTTGAAATTCAGACTTAGAAAGCATTATTATTAACCTAATTCATTTTTGATTCGTAATGCAAAATTCCAAGCATCCTCTGGAGTCCATACTGGTATCCATCCCCGTGTTTTTAAACCTGAAAGATCCTGTAAAGCATCTACAACTGCACGACAGCAATTATTATTAACATAAGAATAATTCCAATGTTTTATATACCAATTAGGCAACCATGACATTTTACTCTCGTAAGGCAAATTAAACATGGTTAGATAACTATCAGCTTTTCGACCAATTCTATAAACATCTTCATCATAACTAGTAACTAGATGAGGGATAGTTGAATATAGAACTTTTTTTTTCTTGCTTGGTGAAGGCCAAAAACTTAAATAATATTTTGATCCTTCACGAATTGTCTCCAGAGAAACATGACCATCCCAGTAGTAGAATCGTGTTGACATAAGCATCATACTTTCTCTAGCAACTAAATTCAGTGGTGCTAACTATTTATTAGACCGCAGGTACAGGATAACTCTCCTCAGCAGAGTGTTGTCAAGCAGTTGCGGTCTAGCTCCGGTACTAAGGGTCTTATCCCGCAGTTGCAAGATAATACCCCCCCTTATAGGACTTTTACCGCAACGATCGCCCCAGAAACACCACAGCCCTAATCCAACGGCGCGATCGCCCGTTTCACCAGGTTCTCAGCCGTCAGACCATTCAGACCCATCAGTTGACCAGCGGTAGCCGTCGTTTCGCCGCGCTTCCAGGCAAACACATCGCGCGGAGCCGCGCGGAGCAGGACGATCGCCCCTTGCCCCTGCCCAAGGAATTCAAAGAGCGCGTCGCCGCCGCCCGCGATCTGGTTCGCGCCGAAGGGGGCGAATGGACAATCGATCGCGCCACCAGCCGATTCAGCGGCAGAAATACCACAGCCAAATTAGAGAAAATCAAGAAGGCACTCGAAGCCCTCGAAGGCGCAGGCCTGCTGCTGTCCTACGAAGACAACGGCGAACAACGCTGGTACGATGCCAGCCTCCAGGCGATCGCCTAGCGATTAGCGATCATCTTCAGCTCAAGATTTTTCGCGCTGCTCGATCGACCGTGCTAGGAGCGGGCCAACAGATCCAACGGGCGATCGCTCTCTTGCAGGTTAGATTCCAAATCCGCAATTAGGCGAGGATCGTGCTGCTCCAGCAGTTGAGTGGCGGCGCTGGCCTGAAGCGGCTGGGCCAGCCAATAGCCTTGGATGTAGGTGCAACCCAGGTTGGCCAGCCAAACCAGTTGCTCAGCGGTTTCCACCCCCTCGGCGATCGTGTCCATGCCCAACTGTTCCGCCAGAGTGATGATGGCGCGGACGATCGCTTGGGTGTTGTCGCGCCCGCCCAGTTGGGAAATGAAGGACTGATCAATTTTGAGCACATCCAACGGGAACCGATGCAAATAGCTGAGGGAAGAGTAGCCCGTGCCAAAGTCATCGAGACAAAGGACGATCTGGCGCGATCGCAGCTCATACATGGTGGCGGCTGCCAGATCGGAATTGTCGGCGATGGTGGTTTCCGTCAGCTCCAGCTTCAGGGTTCCGGGATTGATGCCGGTGCGATGCAAAACCTGATCAATTTGCTCCATCAGGTCAAGGCGGGAAAATTGCTTGGCGGAAAGATTAACGGCAATTTGCAAATGGCCCAGTTGCGGGAAAAGTTGTTGCCACTCCCGAAGCTGATAGCAGGCGCGATAGAGCGTCCACAGGCCGAGGGTAATGATCAGGCCCGTTTCTTCGGCGATCGCAATGAACCGATCGGGGGAAATGGGCCCCAATTCCGGGTGATGCCAGCGCAACAGGGCTTCAAAACACTGAATTTCACCCGTGCGGGCCTCGGCGATCGGTTGATAGCGCAAGCTGAAGGGCATGGGCACTTCCGGGTGACCGGCTCGATCAATGCCCATGTCCTCAATTTGAGCGATCGCCCGGCGCAGGTCATGTTCTAGGCGCAGGGTGGTGAGCACCTGTTGGTGAACGGCCCGATCGAACACCTCATGGCGCGATCGCATGGCCTTGGCCCGGCGCATGAAAATATCCGCATCCCGCAACAGCAGCTCCGCACAGTCATATTCCCGAGATCCCAGGGCAATGCCAATGCTGACGCTGGTGAAAATTTCTTGGCTGCCCAAGGTCACCGGCCGCGCCAAGGAGCGATGGATCGATTCGGCCACCTGTTCCGCCTGGGCCCGGGTGGTCACGTCTTGCAGCAAAATGGCAAATTCATCGCCATCCAACCGGGCGATCGAGTCGGTGGGCCGCAAGCAGCGCCGCAATCGGTGGGCGATCGCCACCAAGAGTTCATCCCCCGCTTGATGGCCCAGGCTGTCGTTAATCACCTTGAAGCGATCGATATCCACAAACAGGATCGCAAAGCCCCCTTGCTCGGTCACTTGCATCAGGCGGATGGTTTTGGCCAACTCTTCCATCAAAAAGGTGCGGTTGGGCAACCCGGTGAGCCGATCGTGCAGGGCGTTGTAGCGCAATTGCGATTCGGCCCGTTCCCGCTCCTGAATTTCCTGTTGCAGTTGTTGCACCGCCGCCCGCAGCTTCAGGGTGCGCTGTTCCACCAGGCTTTCAATTTGCATGTTGAAGCTGGCCAGCTTCACATCGCTTTGGTGGCGCAAGATGGTGCAGCCAATGCCCGCAGCTGCCAACCGCAGCAGGTTGCATTCCGCATCCGTCCAGAGCCGATCGGTTCGGCAGCGATCGAACCCCAAGAACCCCCAAAATTCCCCTTGCAAGATCATGGGCAACATCAAAACCCCATGAACCGTCTGCCCATGCCAAAAGCTGCGATAGGCATAGTTGGCGGGCAAATCTTGCAGCCGGAAATTCAACACCCGATCGGTGCTGAGGTATTCATGCCAACTGGGGTCTAAATCTTTGTAGGCAATGTTTTGCAGCTCCAAATGCTCCATTTGCAGCGTCAGGCCGGCGCGAGTCCATTCCCAACGCTGGCTGGTGAGCAGCTCGCCCGTGACCGGGTGGGGATGGTTCCGAAACACATAGGCTCGATCGGCCTGGGTCATGCTGCCTAGCATCTGTAGGGTTTGGGTAATGGCGCGATCGCCATCGGGCAACAGCATCAAACAGCGCATGGCTTCCCCCACCGCCAGCGCCGTCGCATCCCGCTGTTCCAAGTCCTGTTCCGCCAGGCGCAAGGCCTTGGCCAAGGTGGGTTCCAACCGCTCGTCTAGCCCCTCAATCAGCAGCAGGGGTTCCCCGTGATCCGGCAAAGTCAACCGCGAACAAAGACAGGGCAGCGACACCAGCTCCCCTTGGCGATAAAACGTCCAATGTTCTGTCCAGGTCTGCCGCTTGCTGAGGGCCTGCTGAATTCGCTCTAGGCGCATCCGCACTTGTTCGTGGCGGCCATGCTGGGCATGTTTCACCCAGGCCCGCAGGCTCGATCGGCTCCAGAGTTCGCTCCCCGATCGATTGGCCCAGTGGAGCCGCATGGCGAACAGATCAATCACCCAAATGGGCGAAGTCAGTTGATCCAGTAGTTGCAGGGGTGGCGGAGTCAAGATTGAACTAGTGCGAAGGGGATTAAACGCTTCCGTCATGGATCCGCAAAGATAGTGAGCTAGGAGACGTAGACCAACCTAGAGACCCTGATCACCTTCAAGACCGGTAGCGGGGCGATTGAGTCTAATCCCTATCCCCACACCAAACAGCAGGCTATCCGCCCTTTGTGGGTGGGCCGCAGATCCAGATTCCACAGCCAATTTTGGGTCAGGGGGTTTAGACCTGTCCAAATCCTAGCCAACCGATTCGACAAAGTACGGAAAAGTACGGAGATAACCCAAGAAATCTTGGGAAAACTGCCGAAATCAACAGCGATCAACCGCAAGGGCGCGTCCGAAACTTCACGGAGCGAGGCATTCCGATGAGATCCCAAGGAAATAGATACACTTTCAGCAAGGGTAGATGGGCAACCGTAGAACCGGTTCGCTTTGCTGGCAACGGCTTCAGCCTTGGCGCGTTGCTGTCTTATCTTTAGCCGATCAATCTGCCATTTGTCGATTGCTTTTGAGGATGAACGGGGGTTCCCCTCTATCCTGTCAAGGGAGCCTCTGTCGCTGTGTGATCGGCTGCCAAATTTCTTGTGATCTTTTTGAGCATAAGGATTGATCTGAGGTGGGTCAATGCCTGAGCAGAAGCCAAAACTATCTCCTTGGTCGGTTAAGGCGATCGATCTCCGCATGAGTCCCGATCGATGCTAATTCGGTATTGATGGGGTGCGCTGGATTTGGCGAAATTTTTCAGGATTGCGGTGACAGAATTCGTCTGAATTGAGGGGAACTATCCTGAGATCACGCTGAAGTCTTGGAGAAACCGGATCGCGATCGCGCCAGGTTCAGTCCAGAAAATCAGCCACCAGCCGTTAGCCCCCAAAAGCGAGCAGCCAGTCAAACCCAACGCTTAACTCAAAACCCAGCCCAATCTTCAATCCCCAATTGATTTCCAAATAAAACCCCAAATTCAACTCAGCAATCAACCTGGTGATTAACCCAGCCATCACACTGGTCAACTAACCTCACGCCTAACTCCCATTTCCAAAAATGTCTAATTGGGCGATGGGCGGCTCTGAGGCGCTGTTTAGCTCATTAGCAGTTTTTGAGTGAGTCCGAGGCCCAGTTTGGGCGGTTTTGCGCAGGCCTACGGCGATTTTCGAGTGTTTTTCAATTTGGGCCATGATTTCGCGGGCCCGGGCGATCGTGCTGGGGGGCAACCCAGCCAGGCGGGCCGCTTCGATGCCGTAGGAGCGATCGGCTCCGCCCGGTTGCACCTGATGCAAAAACACAATGCGATCGGGCAGTTCTTTGACGGCCACTTGGTAGTTAGCCACGTTGTCTAACAGGGTGGCCAGTTCGTTTAGCTCGTGATAGTGAGTGGCAAAGATCGATCGCGCGTGCAGTTCGCTGGCCAAATATTCCGCCACCGACCAGGCGATCGCCAGGCCATCAAAGGTGGCCGTTCCGCGCCCAATTTCATCAAGCAAGACCAGGGATCGATCGGTGGCGTGGTTGAGAATATTGGCCGTTTCGTTCATTTCCACCATGAAGGTCGATTGCCCGGTGGCCAAGTCATCCACCGCCCCCACCCGGGTAAAGATTCGATCACAGATTCCCAAATGGGCCGCCTGGGCTGGCACGTAGGATCCCACCTGGGCCATGAGCTGAATGAGGCCCACTTGCCGCAAATAGCAACTCTTGCCGCTGGCGTTGGGCCCCGTGAGCACCACTAAATCGGGCAAATGGGGCCCGTCGGGTAAATCGGCCTGAGGCTGATTGGCCGGTGACCCAGGCGAGGGCGCAAGGGATGGATCAAAAGTGGCATGGCCAGCCGAGTCAAGGACTGGATTAAGGTCTGAACTAAGGGGTAGATTTTTTGAGCGATCGGACGGTTGATCAAAGTGTTGATCAAAGTCACGATCGACCGGATCTGGTCGGGTATTAATTGATACATTGGCTGATGAATCAATCGATGCATCGAAGGAAGCAGCCACCAGCGAACCGGACTGGATCCCCGCCCGATCGCCCGATCGTTCATACCCCAATTGGGTCGAGTTGGGCACAAAGAACCCTTCCGGTAAGGATTGTTCAACCACCGGGTGGCGACCCTGCCGAATCTCGATCGTGCGGCCTTGATCAATCACGGGTCGGCAATAGCCCCGGGCGATCGCCAGTTCGGCAAAGTTGGTCAACACATCGATCGCCGCCACCGCCAGGGCCACCTTGCGAATTTGATCCGCCAGTTCCCCCGTAGCCGATCGCAACTCACAGAAAATCTCGTATTCCAACCGGTTCAGGTCTTCGCGGGCCGACAAAATTCGCGCTTCCCGCTCCTTCAGCTCCGGGGTGATGTAGCGCTCTTCGTTCACGAGGGTTTGCTTGCGGATATAGTCCTCGGGCACGAGATCCGCCTTGGCCCGGGACACGCCAATGAAGTAGCCAAAGGTTTTGTTGTAGCCCACTTTTAGGGTGTTGATGCCGGTGCGTTGCCGCTCGATCGCCTCCAAGTTGGCCAGCCAGTCCCGATCGCCCGCCGATTGCTGGCGCATGGTGTCCAAGGTATGGTTTACGCCATCCCGAACCAGGCCGCCTTCGGTGACGGACAGGGGCGGCTCATCAACCAGGTGGCTGCGTAGGCGATCGCCCAGTTGCTCCAGGGCCGGCGGCACTTGTTGCAACACGCGGAAATAGGGCGATCGGCCTCCGCCCACCACTTGGGCCAGCTCCGGCAACCGACCCAAGGAATCCGCCAAAGCCACCAAATCCCGGGCGTTGGCCGTGCCCGCGCCGGCCCGCCCCGCCAATCGCTCCAGGTCATACATTTCCCGCAGCAGCCGTTGCAGATCCTGGCGCAAGTCGGGCTGGTCAATCAGTTCCCCGATCGCCCCTTGGCGGGCCCGAATTCCATCCAAATCCAGCAGGGGTTGCAGCAACCAACGACGCAGGGCCCGACCGCCCATGGCCGTTACGGTGCGATCGAGCGCCCACAGTAGCGATCCGGTCAGGGTTCCATCGCGCACGGTTTGGACAATTTCCAAATTCCGGCGGGTTTGGTAATCCAGAATTAAATAGTCTGTAATTTCGTAGGTTTTGAGCAGTTGCAGCGGAATTTCGCGGGTTTGGTCTTCGGAGCTGGGATGGGTTTCCGTGAGATAGGTCAACAGCCCGCCCGCTGCCCGGGCCGCCAAGGGCCGGCGATCGCAGCCCACCCCTTCGAGCGATCGCAGCCGGAAGCGATCGAGTAATCGTTGCCTTGCTTCCGCCAGCCCAAACCGCGATTGGGGCCGCAGGGCATAGCAAAACTGGCCGGGTAACCAATCGGGAAAGTCCCGCCCCTTCAGGTGCGATCGACTCTCGCCCGGCCGCAACAGCCCCACCAGATCCAGCGCATTCACCGGCACTAACACTTCCGACGGACTCAGGCGCAACAGCTCTTGCACCAAGGGTTCTGGCTCTTCCCCTTGGGTGGCCCAAAATTCCCCGGTGGAAATGTCCGCATAGGCCAAGCCCCAATGGCGACGCTCCAGCACGATCGCCGCCAAAAAGTTATTTTTGCGGGCCGCCAACATGCCCTCTTCGAGCACCGTCCCCGGCGTGAGAATTCGGGTCACCTCCCGCCGCACCAACCCCTGAGCTTCGGCGGCATCCTGGGTTTGGTCACAGAGGGCCACCGCATAGCCCTTTTCCACCAGTTGCGCCGCATAGCGCTCGATCGCGTGGTGCGGCACACCGGCCATGGGTACGCGCCCAATATCTTTGCCGCCCTCCTTGGAAGTCAGTACCAACTCCAGCACTTCCGCGATCGTGCAAGCATCCTGGAAAAAAGTCTCGAAAAAGTCACCCACTCGATAGAGCAACAGGGCTTGGGGATGTTGTTCTTTGACCGAGACATAGTGCTGCATCATCGGCGTGAGCTGATCGCGGTTCAGCAGCCGATAGTCAGCGTTAGGAATCTCACGCGGCGTGGCAGAGGCACTCATATGGCCAAAGGAGTCTTTCGGAGTCTTTCATAGTATCGGGCAACGGTTGGTCGTGGGGGCTTCCGCCCGCCCAGCGCAACCGTTGCAACCGACCCTGCAAACCGGTCGATCGCCTGAGCTAGCATGGCCAGGACAAGCTTGGCTCCGTTGAACCAGTCCTTGGACTCAGCCTTCGGGATGAGGCAACGATCCAAAGTAGCCTTCAAAAGTAGGCATTCACAGGAACGGCCCCAAGTCACGGTTCAAACAACAGCCAGCCCCTAACCATCAGCATCAGCAAGCAGGAGGACACCACCATGGGCCGGGCGATCGAGCGAAGTTGTGTGGCAACAGCGATCGGGGTTGTGGTCTTGGGCGGTGCGCCCGCTTGGGCCCTGTCGGCCAGCCAGCGATCGGGCGATGCGGGCCCCAGCGTGGTGCGCTTGCAACGACAACTGAAAACCCTGGGTAATTACGGCGGCCCCCTCAATGGCCAGTTTGATAACGCCACGGCCGCTGCCCTAGAAGCCTTTCAGCGATCGCGGGGTCTCTATACCAAGGGGGCGGTGGATATTGTGACGAAGCGATCGCTCCTGGAAGCCACGGGGGCTGATTTAACCTTGGTGGCGAATCTGCAACCGGGCGATCGGGGCCCCAGCACCAGGGAACTGCAACGGCTCCTGAATCGGTTGGGCTTTTTGGCCGCCGAACCCACTGGCAATTTCGACAACCCCACTCGCCAAGCCCTGGAACGGTTTCAGCAATCCCTGAACCTGTCAACCACGGGTCATGTGGACTTGGCCACCATGCAGGCCCTGCGCGATCGAGCCGGAACCGACAGCGGCCAAGGGACTCCAACCCGGCCCAACCGCCCGATTTCCAGCCAACCGGCCACAGCCAGCAATGGACTGGGGCCCGGCCAACGGAGCGCCGCCGTTCGGCAACTGCAAACCCGCTTGCGCCAGTTGGGCTTTTTCGCAACCACGCCCACGGGGTTCTATGGGCCCATCACCAGCCGGGCGGTGCGAGCTTTCCAACAGGCGGCGGGGTTGACCGCCACGGGCCGGGCAACGCCGGAAACCCTGCGGGCGATCGAAACCCGTCTGGCGGCCCAACCGGCGAATGCCCGATCGACCAATGGGCAACCCGCCGATCGCCAACCCACCGATCGCCAAGCAGTCAGCCAGCGATCAACCCAGCCAACACCAGCCCAACCGGCCACCCCGGTCAACCCACCCGATCGCCCGTCCATGCGGCCCCTGAATCCCGATTACCAGGCCTTGAAACCTGGGGACAGCGGCGATCGGGTCAAGGCCCTGCAAGATCAGTTGCGAGCCTTGGGATTCCTCAAAGCCCGCAGCACCGGATTCTATGGCGACATCACCCAAGCGGCCGTCACCGCCTTCCAGCGATCGCGCCAACTCCCCGCCACGGGCCAAGCCAGCCCCGCCACCCTCCGGGCCCTGTTTGGGGCCTCCAGCCGCAGCCAAGCCAGCCCGGGCCCCAACTCGGCAACACCAGCCCGCGCTGTCCCTGCCTTCCAATCGCCTCGGCCCGCCGCCGCCCCGCGAGCCGTTCCCAACACCAGCCCCCTGGCCCAGCGATCGCCCAGTGCCCGCAGCGATGATCGGTGGTTGATGCCGGGCGATCGAGGGGTGCGCGTCACGGCCCTGCAACAGCGCCTGGCTGCCCTTGGTCTCTTGGGGTTCGATCGGGTAAACGGGGTCTATGACAACCTCACCGCCCAGGCCGTCATCAACTTCCAGCGATCGCGACGACTCAGCCCCACCGGCATTGCTGACCTAACCACCCAACGGGCCATGGGTCTGCTTTGAGGTGACGCTCCCACGCGATCGGCTCATCCCCTCTCCACCTTCCTATGCAACTCCCTGCCCCCCGGCCTCGCCCCCTGCCCCTCTGGCTGGAATGGACCATTGTTAGCAGCCTCGTGGCCGGAACCGTTGGCTTTGGGCAACATCACCTGGCCTCTTGGCCCCAGTTCCCTTGGCTGCCCTGGTTGGGGCCCTTGCTGGGTGCGCCCTTTGTGGGGCTAGCCCAAGGCTTCGTGCTGCGATCGCACCTGCGCCGGGGCAAAGCTTGGGCCAAGGCCAGCGCGATCGGCCTTTGGGTGGGTTTATCGGTCGGTGGTCTGATGGTCTGGTTGGGGCAGCGGTTGCCATCGGGCAATTTCTCAATTCTGCTAGCGGCCTTCCCGATCGCCGCCGCCATCCAAGGAGCCTTCCAAGCCCCCGTCCTGCGATCGCGCGTGCAACACCCCAACCGCTGGATTTTGATCTGTGCCCTGGCCTGGTTCGTGAACCTTTTCCCCATGTTGGTTTTTGGGGCCATGAGCCTGGACTGGCTAGAGGGTGCAATTATCCCCGCGAGCTACACCCTGCTGAATGGCCTCCTGAGCGGGGCGATCGTGGGGCTAATTCGGGGCGTTGGCCTCAGCCTGCTGCTCTATCCCCCAGCCCCCCGGCAGCCGGCCCAATCGTCCGGATCTTGACGGGGCGATCGCCCGCAGCCAGCCGCTCAAAGCAACACATCCCAGAACAGTCCCCAGGAACAGCCCCAGAATCCTCTTGAATACTTTTTGAATACTTTCTAGAAAATTCTTAGAAAAATTTTTTCTGAAACCCTTGACAAATCAAAAAACTCTTGGCATTCTACTAAAGCGTCAAACGCAAGCGGGTGTAGCTCAGTGGTAGAGCGTCACCTTGCCAAGGTGAATGTCGCGCGTTCGAATCGCGTCACCCGCTCTTTAAAAACAAAAAGCGACTGATTAGAGAAATCTGATTGGTCGCTTTTGTTTTGCGCACTTTCTTGGTGCATTGGTTCGATCCCGATCGCGATCGTCGGCAAAAACACAACCCCCGCCCCCTTCAGTTGCCAGCTCGGGCCAGGTATTCCACGACAGACACAAACAGCGCGATCGCTTCAGGGATACTCAGCAATGCCCCAAGATCATATCCAGCGCTGGATCGTAGTTTTGTGGCTACAGCTCAAATCACCCAATCATGGATTAGAGTTCAGGTATAAAATTAACGATCTCCGTAGAGAAATTGATTGGTAGTGAATCAAATTAATGTGGGATAGGTAGCAATGTCATGCCAAGTCCATGCCCTAGTCGCTAATCCCGCTCGTTCAGCAGCCGTGGTTTTGAAA
>NZ_LIRO01000047.1:0-2193 GCF_002742025.1 Limnothrix sp. PR1529 | reverse complement strand
GATTGCGGTCTTTGAGGAGCTGCGCCGTCGGCACGGCGATCTGCCGTTTGCGCGCCGGACGCTGGAGCGGCGGATCAGGGGCTGGCGTGCGCTGCATGGGCCCGAGCGCGAGGTCATCTTCCGGCAGTTGCATGAGCCGGGCAGGCTTGGCCTGTCGGACTTCACCCATATGGGCGATCTCAATGTCACGGTCGCAGGCGTGCCGCTGGAGCATATGCTCTATCACTTCCGACTGACCTATGGCGGGTTCGAGCACTGCCATGTGATCCTGGGCGGCGAGAGCTTTGTTGCCTTGGCTGAGGGGCTGCAGAACGCCTTGTGGTCCGCAGGCGGTGCTCCGCGGCGTCACCGGACGGACAGCCTCTCGGCTGCGTTCCGTAATCTTGATGCCGATGCCCGCGCTGATCTGACCACGCGATATGATGCGCTGTGCCGACATTACGGGATGGAGCCGACCCGCAACAATACAGGCGTTGCCCACGAGAACGGCTCGATCGAGAGCTCTCACGGCCACATCAAGGCTGTGGTGAGGGATGCCTTGCTGCTGAGGGGAAGCAGCGACTTTGCTGATCTGGCGGCGTATCGCGGCTTTATCGATGAGGTCGTGACCGCGCGCAATCGGCGCCATGCTCCCTCGATCGATGTCGAGCGTCGGACCTTGCAGCCGCTGCCAGATACGCGCACGAGTGATTATGAGGCCGTGCTGGTCAGGGTCACCTCATCGGGCGGCTTTACCTTGCGCAAGGTGTTCTACACCGTGCCTTCAAGGCTAATCGGACACCGCCTGCGCGCGCGGCTCTATGATGACCGGATCGATCTGTTCCTGGGCAGCACGCTGCTCATGACCCTGGTGCGCGGCCGCGCTGGCGACAATGGCAAGCATGGTCATATCGTCGATTACCGGCATGTGATCCACTCGCTGCGGCGCAAGCCGATGGCGCTTATGGGGTTGGTCTATCGCGATAGCCTGTTCCCCCGCGAAGCCTACCGACGGATGTTCGAGCATCTGCTGGAGCATGAAGGCGAGCACGCCGCCTGCAGGATGACCGTCGATCTGCTGGCCATGGCGCACGAGCGCGCCTGTGAGGCTGAGCTTGCCGGACTGCTCGAAGCCGATCTTGCCGCGCGGCGATGCCCTGACATCGCTGCTCTGCGCAGCCGGTTCTCGCCTGATCCTGAGCAATTACCTCAGGTGGATGTAAAGCTCGGGCGTCTGGCCTCCTACGACAGCCTGATCGGATGGGGAGAGGCGGCATGAGCACATCCCCGATGATCGACGCCCAGCGGCTCAGTCTGATGCTGAACGAACTGCGCTTGCCGGCAATCAAGCATATGTGGGGCGACTTCGCCGCGCGCGCCGACAAGGAAGGCTGGCCTGCCGCCCGCCTCCTGACCGCGCTCGCCGAGCATGAGATCGCCGAACGGGATCGGCGGCGGACCGAGCGGCATCTGGCCGAGGCCAAACTGCCCGCCGGAAAGACCCTCGACACCTTCGCGTTCGAGGCTGTGCCGATGGTATCGAAGGCCCAGGTCATGGCCATGTGCGCGGGTGATGGATGGCTCGAGCAGGGGGCCAACCTCATCCTCTTCGGCCCGCCCGGTGGCGGCAAGACCCATCTGGCCGCTGCCATCGGCCTTGCGCTGGTCGAGAATGGTTGGCGTGTCCTGTTCGCGCGCACTTCCGACCTCGTGCAGCGCCTCCAGGTCGCCCGGCGTGAACTGGCGCTCGAATCCGCGTTGGCAAAGCTCGACAAGTACCACCTGCTGGTCCTCGACGACTTCGCCTATGTCAGCCGCGATCAGGCCGAGACATCGGTCCTGTTCGAGCTGATCAGTGCCCGCTACGAACGCCGCTCGATGCTGATCACCGCCAACCAGCCCTTCGGCGAGTGGAACAGCATCTTCCCCGATCCGGCCATGACGCTCGCCGCAGTGGACCGACTGGTCCACCACGCAACGATCTTCGAGATGAACGTCGAAAGCTATCGGCGGCGAACCGCCGAAGCACGCCGGTCAGGCCCCGGCCGACCCGCCAACTTCACCACGCCCAAGGTCCTTGAAGCCGTCCGCGACAATCAGGACGACAAATAGACCTTGCCAGCGACAATCAACATGCCCACACAATGTCGCGCCGCGACAATCAACTTCTCATCCTGATCGTCGCGCAACTCTCACCTTGAATGTCGCGCTACA
>NZ_LIRO01000032.1:0-1266 GCF_002742025.1 Limnothrix sp. PR1529 | reverse complement strand
ATCCAGCCCTACACCATTAACCTGGGCAGCAACCAAATCATTCCCCGTTTGGTGTTGCGAGAAGCCCCCGTGCGCGAGGTGTTGTCGCTGCTAGCCCGGGCCAGCGGCGTGAACATCGCCTTCGCCGACAACGCGGCTGGCCCCACCCCCGGCAACCCCACCGCTCCCGGCACGCCTCCCACCACCGGAGCCGACGCTCGGATTAGCCTCGACATTGAAAACGAATCGGCCCAGGACGTTTTTAACTACGTCTTGCGGATTAGCGGTCTTCAGGCCAGCCGCAATGGCCGCACCATTTTTGTGGGCCGCAGTTTGCCCAACGCGGCCCGGGATGTGGCCATGCGTTCCGTGCGCCTCAACCAAGTGCGGGCCAACGAAGCGGCTGGCTATTTGGTGATTTTGGGGGCCGAAAGTGCCACGGCGGCCACGGAGCGAACAACGGAGGTTGTGCGGATCGGGGCAGAGCAACAGCAGCAGGGCGGTGGTGATGCGCAAGTCCAAGCGGCTCCCTTGACCCAAACCCGCACCAGTGAGCGCACGGTCATTAACCCGCTTCGCTATGACCCGAAAGATTCGGTTCCGATTCTCCGCGGCCTGCAAATTGCGGTAGATCAGCGCACCAACACCATCACCTTGGTGGGGCAGCGGGATTTGGTTGCCCTGGCCTCTGAGCAGTTGTCGCGGATTGATAGCCGCCTGCGTCAGGTGGTGGTGAATGTGCGGGTGATTGATATCAACCTGCTGCAAAACGATCGCCTGGGTACGAGTTTCTCCTTTGGGGTGGGCGGCACTCGCATCGTCAATACGGGCGGCATCGGGGTGATTAACTGGAGCGATCGGGGCGCGCCCTACTCCACCAGCCTGGCTCCCGAGTCCGTTGGGTTTGGGCCCGTTTCGGTTCCCCTGTCAATTTCAGGCGATGTGAATGGCCAAAATCCCAATGGCTTTAACATCGCCAACGACTTCCTCGCTCAGCTCCAAGCTTCTGTGGTTAACGGAAATGCCAAAATTCTGACCGATCCAACCTTGGTGGTGCAGGAAGGGCAAGTGGCCAACGTGGAACTCACTGAAGAAGTGGTGGGAACCGTGGAGGCGGAAACGGAAGTTTCCAATGGTGTGAGCAACACGACTTTCACCATTGAAAAGGAAAAGGCTGGCCTCGTTTTGGGCATTCAAGTCGATCGAATCGATGACAATGGTTTTGTGACCCTATCGGTTTCGCCCTCGCTGAAAGTCCCGGTTGATCGGTTTGGGGCCCTTGAAGAT
>NZ_LIRO01000103.1:34046-40506 GCF_002742025.1 Limnothrix sp. PR1529 | reverse complement strand
TAGATAAATTGCGATATTTGCAAGTTGTACTCGGTCGCTATGGCTCAATCAGTCATTGGAGCTATGATTTACTGCCAGAAACTCTTGTTGCCTAGAATATGAAGTTTTGTGTTTAGATTCAACACTTCTGAATAGCTACAACTTGTCAGGCAGTAGTTATAATCGAATCAAGGAGTTTAATCCTCTTCTGGAAGCTCAGTTACTTTTGAAGCCTAGCTAGTTGGCTCATCAATTTGTTCAGTGAGTGAATGAAGATTGTTTTTGACAAAAACTTTGCTATAAAAATGAATGACGAAAATCTGCTGCTTGGTGATTTTTGTTTCGTGAATTTTGAAGTAATGGGATGACAGCAATGTTTAGATTCAAGACAAATATCGCTCTTCATGGATTTTTTGCTTTTCTGGGCTGGATGATTGTGGGCGTGTTCATAGCTGTCTTAACTCAAACAATTGGTCAGTGGGGAGTGTTTAAAGGCGGCGACCACGATGAGTGGCGTGACTTTGCTGTTCGGGCTGCATTCGGTTTGGCAGTTGCGAGTTGGTGCGCAACATGGGTTTGGATGGCATGTCAGGCTCATGCTCCCCTATCAAAGGTACGAGAAGGAAAGCGCTGGTTTATCGTCTATCTTGTTGTTGGGGTTCTCTTTTCCTTGATTTACTGCATTTTTGGCGCTTTGTTTGGGTTTCAGGACGCTCCATGGTCACCTGCATTGGCGTTGTGGCTAATTCCATTGGGAGCGCACATGTTTTGTTACTGGCTCGCAGCGGCAGTTATTACGCCGAAGTCGTCTCACTGGTCTAAAGCTGTTTGGTTAGGGCGATCTTCATCTAGATAGCTTTTGTGAAAATAATCTTCAGCAAAATAAGCAAGCTCATTTGACTTGAAAAAGACTTTGCTTTTTAAAGATTTTTATTGGAATGTGTTTTTCTTGTTCAGGTCACCTAATTGATTTCCATTGTCAGGCTTCGGAATTTCTGCTACTATCAACTGTAGAAGTAATAAGGTAGGCAACTATGGGTAATTTACATGTGATTGCAGTGGGGGGGACTGGAGCAAAATGCGCACTTTCATTGATTCATTTGCTTGGAGCCGGATTTTTGAAAGGTGAAAGTGTCAGCTTACGATTCGTTGACCCTGACAGCGAAAACGCCAACGTTAAGCGTGCGGTAAAAGTTGCGTCACATTACTGGCGTTGTAACAAGTCCCTTTCCAAGCTACAGAAAGATCCCATAACAAACCTCTTGGGTGCAAGGTTACTCCATCCCTGCGAGAGTAGGGCTGCTGTAGGGTATGAAGTCCAGGATAATTGGTGTTGGCAGCAGGGTGATGATTCCATTAAGCAGGCAGTGGATAGAAATGACTCCCTAAAACTGCTGATGGGTGCTTTATACAGCGCTAGCGATCTAACAATTCAACCGAAGAGGGAAGGAGGGTTTTGCGCCCGACCTGCTGTTGGATCCTTCATCTTTGGACGAGAGCTCAGTCGTGCTTTGAGCAGTAATAATGATCAAAATGGAGATAACCCATACTGGAAGACATTGCTGGACGATATTGACAATGCGGTCAGGTTTGCTGACAGAGAAGAAGAGGTAAGAATTGTTATTTTCGGTTCAACGTTTGGAGGTACTGGAGCTTCGGGGATTCCAGCATTGATTTCGGCTTTGGGCGATCGACGAAAAGGGCAAAAGAAGGTCAAAATTCATCTGGTTTTGCTACAGCCCTATTTTCGCTTTGAGAGCCGAAAAAGCGACGACTACCCGATTGATGACACTCGGTTCATTACAGCTTCCATGCTATCAATGGAGCGTTACCGAGATTTAGCCTCTAGCGAATATATCAGCTCATTGTTTTTAATCGGCGCACCTAAACAATCAGCGCTAGAAGCCTGCTATAAATATGCGTCACGGGCAAATGGAGAGGCTCAAGATAATCAATCGCACATAGTGGAACTATATGCTGCTATGGCTGGAATCCGCAGCCTAACGATGAACGTTGACGATGGTGCCAAACCTCAGGCTTACTACTTCCAGGTTGATAGATCAGCAGAGAATTTGAAAAAACCTTGGGGATGGGATGATCTAAATCAAATTGACATAAAAGGGGAAATATCTCTTAAAACCCGATTGCAGCAGTATATTTTGTTCTACACCGTCTATTTTGGGTATCGTGCTCTAGTCAAAAGTAAAGAGAGCCTTGCACAACACGTCTGGTACGATCAATTCTTTGGCTGGATAGGCAGTCAAAAGACGGTCGATGAGTCTTTCAAGGGGTTCGATGATTATTTTGAAGATTCCAGAAAGTGGCTCTCGGAAATTTGTTCTCTGCCGAATATTGACCTTGTTGATCAATCTCTACTGGGGGAAGATACTAGTGATATAGATGTTGTTTTAAAACGTCTAGAAACAATTTCAAACCTTGAAGAACCTTCAAAAAAAATTCAGGAAGCCACCATTAGCTTTAATGAGGCTGCTATAGTTTTTCAAGAACGTTGGTTACGCTCGGTAGACAAAACATCACCAGAATTGCCGTTGCTGTCGACCTCAGGTTTCGTTGCGTTTTTGTACCAGGTATTTATTTCCTTGGTGAAGTAATTTTACGGAAATAATGGAGACTGACTGCCATGAAAGAACTGTTAACCTATACAAGCTTTGGACACCAAGGTGGAGCTTTGTACCTTCAGCCTCAAGACTTGCTGGGGACGCTGACAGCACTATCGGAGAGCTCAATTAATAATCTGGGTGACATAAACCAAGAGGGTCAACCTTTATGGTCTGCCATTCCTAGTCCTTGGGCCAAGTGCACTCTTCTTGGTCGTGCCCTGAGAAATGCGGCGGCAACAACAGACGGATCAACAACAGATGAGTTAAGTGAAACTGTGTTGGCAGAGTGGATGGGGCTTTTTGCTGCCGTAGTCCTCTCCAAGTTCTATGTAGTCAATTTAACTTTCGCCAAAATCGATCTTGACGAACTGGGAGCAGAAGGAGAAGCGCTAAAACTGGCTGCGCCAGGTAATGGTAACTGTTGGAAATTTCTGTATGCGGTGCAAATGGGAGGTGTGACGGTTGGTCTTTTAAATCCCGGGACGCTTATTGTCCCTGCTGCTGACTATAGTGAAATTTCTGAAAACGAAAAACTCACATTGCCACCTTGGTTCAATAGCGAAACCAAGAGGTTCTCTAATCCTTTTTTAGGTAGCTTAAGTGAAGAATCCCAACAAAATAGTGAAAGACTGGGGGCACTGAATAAGTGGCTGAGTGAAGCAATTTCACGTCTTGATGGCTTTTCCCGAGATGATGAAGAACGTAAAAGATGGGCAAAAAAAGCTTTCATCAGCCCGGCTCATGATCATACCAAAGTTGAAGATTTGTCTAGTGATTTTGCGAAAACATGCCGTTCTTTAAAGAGGCACTTAGATGTTTTCAAGAGCAGAGCTGAGCTTCTTGGGGTGCCTGGAGATCTTGGGGCTTCACTTACTGAGATTACGACCGGTTTCAACCCCAGTGATGATATTGGACTGTATGGATGCTTTTCAGCAGTCTGGTCAATAAGTAACAGCGATTTAAATTTGCCCCTGCTCTTTGGCAAGCATCTTGTTCTTTCTAATCAGTTTCAGGGGACTCCGGGATTCAGCGCTACTAAAGTTTGGGGAACAACCTATGGTTCAACGATCGAGCAAGAGCTGAAGGCACAAGACTATCAGGAGAGGGTTATAAGTAGACTCAGAAGCGAACATGACTCTGATCAAGTCACGGTGCTATGGCTTGAGGATTTCTTCACAGAGAAAATCTGTGTTTTCCAGAAAGACCAAACCAAAAATCTCACGAGGTATATCCTATTCAAAACTACTGAAGTACCGGATGATCTCAATGTTGCTGTTCCCTTGAGATCTGAAATTCTCGGTTTTTTTGACCTGGTAACTGACCAGGGCGGACTGAACAAGCCAGATCAAAATGGTAAGATACCCCTGTGGGTGAAGCTTGAGTGGGTGAAGCCTAAGCAGCAGGAAAGTGATGTAAAGGTGACGCTCACGATCAAGGCTAGGACAGGGAAGCTGATGCAAGTCAGCAAGACGTATTCATCATCAGGGATGATTGTAAAAGAAAAAGATCGTTACCCAATTGTGGGAGTCTGGCCAAACTTTGCTTCCCCGGATTGGAAAAACTATATCGTTTACAAGAACATTCTTGATGTAGTTAATATAAACGAGGCTAACAATTGGGTTGATATTGAGCCTGTTCAAGTCGATAAGTGCAGACTATTCCAGCTTGAGAAGACTGATTCGGCAGCAACGCCAACGACATATTATTACACCGATTCATTCCCGCTTAACTTTAGGGTCAGCCGATATGACTCTCAAGAAAATGACACTCTTGACTTGGGCCTGCTCCTTTTGGATGGAAGCCCATTCCAATGTGATGCCCGAAGTGATCAAAAAGTGTATGTTGCAGTTGACTTTGGCAGCACTAACACTTGTGTGAATTGGAAAACGGCAAACGAACAACACAACGGATCTAAGACTTTTGAAACACTCTTGCTGCCTCTACTTGCCCCAGAAATTTCTAGCGGCAGGAATTACGAGTCTTTTCTGAACAAGGAGTTCTTGTCTGTAGATCCATACGAGGGGCCTATTCCTTCAATGATTAGTCTCAGTACCCAGTGTCACGGTAGGGGACTCAAGAGCTTTGAAGATGAAGAGCCCAAGATGCTCCATGCTTACTTGGTTGGCTCTGTTCTGGCAAATTCTGGAACAGGGCCGATGCCTCAGCTGGGCGGCTCAAGTGCGCATTGGCGTTGGCATTCTGAGCTGAAGTGGTCTAGTGAGTCTACCGATAAGAGTGCGGTAACTGTCTTTTTAGGAAAATTGCTGACTATCTTGATGGCAAGAATTTTCAAAGAGGGCTACCGAAAGGTTGAAGTTTGCTACTCCTATCCTCGTGCGTTTAGCAAAACGCGTGTCAATGAATTCAACAAGGTATTTGAATATATATGTTCTGAAATGCAAAAAAGGGGTGGAGACGGACTGGAAGTGTTGACCTCTCCGAAGAAAGCATTAACTGAAAGTCAGGCTTCTGTTCTGTACTTCATTCAGCGCGAAGGTGGTAGAAATGCTGCGCGTGACCTACTCGCTGTCATTGATGTTGGAGGAAGCACCTCTGACATCACTATTTACAAGGGAATTGCAGAAGATCTGAGATCAATTAAACTTTCAGATGAAGACTCAGTTCGGTTTGCGGGGCAAGATTTACTGAAAAGAGTTCTCGCCTCAAAGCTACAAAATGGCGATGGAGAAAAAAAATCTATTTACCAAAGGGTTATTGATAACGATTCTGGACCGTACAAGGACGAGCGTGAAGACCTCAACTTGTATTTTAACCTTCTGATTCAAAAAGAAGGACAAAAGCTCCTAGACAATTTTCGGTTTCACACATCCAACGGAGATTTGAGAAACAACGTGATTTCCCTTTTAACCCTTGGCGTTTCAGGCCTGTTGTTTTACATTGGGCGTATGTTGGAATCTGATATAAAAGAATTAATAGAAACGAAGGAGCAAATTAGTCTCTCTGTTGGAATTGGTGGCAATGGGTCTCGATTATTAGATTGGATTTACTACGATGTAAGTACTCACCGTGATGCAATTAAGAAATTGCTCGGCACAATGCTCAAGAGGGGAGCCGGCATTGGCGAAACGGAAGAATCCAGAGTCAAGATTGATATCAACAAGGTTGATGTCAAAATTGATCGTAGCGAACAGCCGAAAAACGAAGTTGTCTTTGGGCTACTCAATCGTTCACCCATTGACTCCCCACAGGAGTCCGATGGGAAAGAGAGTCTTGGTGAGGGCGACTTTAAGGAGCTTGTTGCAGCATTTAATGAATTTGTAGCTGAAGCAAAAGATGCCGGAGCTTTTCTTTCCCCTATCCCCAGTCCTGACCAACAGTTTCTAGATGAGCTTCGTGGCCGTGCTAGGACGCGGATAGTGAACCTGGCTCAGGCTGAAGCTGAGTTGGATGATGATCGAAATGCTTCAAATGAGGAAGAAACTAAGCGGCTAGAACGTCTGATGTTCTTTTTCTTGCTGAGTGACTATCTTGGGGAAGCTAGCTCTAAGATGCGGTTCTAAATCAATCGTACATGGCTCCTGATATGTTTAGTTGAGCGCACCACGAGGGCAGATAACGCACTGAGCACTATCCGCCTCCAGTTGATGGCTTGGGGCTTCTGCTCTTTTGGTTAATTACTACCGTCACCACGCATTTCTAGCGAAAGCTCATGTCTAATCGTACCGAAGAAAAAGTGCAAGATAGGAACACCATTAAGAACTTCGCGTCACCTTTTGTTCCTGTTATTAGCAGACTTGCTGTCTTTATCTTTTGCTATGCGCTTACTTACTATCTATTTAACTCCGCAGTAACTAGTCCCAAACCCTCTACTCCTGCCCGCAGCCCCAGGCCTCAAGCAG
>NZ_LIRO01000103.1:0-33998 GCF_002742025.1 Limnothrix sp. PR1529 | reverse complement strand
CTACTCCTGCCAGCAGCCCCAAGAATCAAGCAGCAAGCAGTACTTCAGGCGTATCAACACCAGCCAACCAACAGGAAACTAGTCAATTGGGTAGTGGTGTACTAGGGACTGATCCTCTATTCCTCTTAGTAAAAAACTTCATTACATTTTTATCTGCGTTGTTACTATCACGCTTCTTTATGCCCGAAAAAATGTTAGGTGAAAGTAGCAAAGAATTAAAACGCAATCAGGCCAGACTTAGCAAACCTAAATCTGATAAATCCAATCCTCAATTAAGCTCTTCTCCCTCAGGAACAGTCCGTGAATCAGCACAAAGACATTCCGGTGAAAACCAAGCGCCACCAACCCAATGCGGTGAGAACGACAGGAATCAAGAAACTAGTGATGGCTCATCACTTCGCAGATCTGTAACACCAGGAGATACTCCTGAAAGTGAAAATCAGGATGCACCGCAGAACCCAGAAGTATTAACACAACCCTTGCCTGGGGGGAATGAATCTGATCCTATAGCTGAGTCTCCATCTCCTGAATCCTTATTAGTCGCAGAAAAAGTGAGACCTGATAGTCCTTTTCATGAAATTTTATTGATTCTGAATAATAATCTTGACAAGGTTAAAAGTACGGAGGAAATGATTGGTTTTTTAGAAGAGAAAGCTCATATTCAATCGATAAAGGTAGTGAATGGAGACAAATATACATTTAGCCCTAATGATGCGATAGGGAATATGTTTGCTGTTAGGCCAAAGAACAAAACCAGTGAAGATTATGGCTTTGTGTATCTAGGATCTTGGCGTGAGGATGAGAATAAGAAAGGATTCATTGGTTCACTTGATGATCTGGAGATATTGTTTGAATTTGAGCAAGAAATACCAGACAAAAAGCAAAAATTCTGTTGGACTTGTTATCGTAAGCTCCCGAGGCTTAAAAAGAAGTCAGAGAAATTTGAATTTTCCAACAACGACGAAGACAAAGGTGTAATCGAATTAAGACCGTACAAAAACTAATCTACCAGAACTGCTCTAGCCTGCCCCTATCACCTGCTAGAGTTTCCAATGCTTCTGCCCCCACTAAACTTCTGATTCTACTAAATTCCTTTAGGTAACTCATTTTCTTCCGTCACGAATATCGCGATGGTGAAGTCTTCGCTATGACTGGCAGCACGCCGAACCAAAATGTGATCGCTGGTAACTTGCTCGTTGCGCTGAGAACTCAGCTTCGGGGTTCTGGTTGTCGTGTTTTCTTGGTAGGAATGAAGCTGCGAATCGAGGCAAGTAATGCTTTCTACTATCCCGATGTTGTGGTGACTTGCGACGATCGAGATCGCCCCAATAACGAGCAATATATTAGTTATCCGCGCTTGATTATCGAAGTGCTGTCGCCCAGCACAGCCCGGTTCGATCGCACTGAAAAATTCGCCGATTACCGAACCATTCCCAGCCTGACCGAATACGTGCTCGTTTCGACGGATTGCCAAGCGATCGAGGTGTTTCAAAAGAGCGATCGCGGTGAATGGCAACGAGCCAATCCGAGCGACCCGGTGCAACTAATCAGTATCAATGCTTCGATCGCGATCGCGGATATTTATGAGGATACGGATCTTGCGGGCTAATCTCGCTGGCGGATTGCCAATGCAGTCCAGCGAGCGGCAATCTGCAAAAGATAACCCCTTACCGAAACGATGAAATGGTTGGGTTTTGGGGGTTTCACAAGGGGCCGTTGCCCCCTGTGAAAACGAGAAATTCGAGCGAGAGGAAACGATCTAGACCAGTAGGAATCGACTGGCGATCGCGCTGGCTTCCGCCGTTGAGCGACCGCGCAACACCCCAATCAGTTCATCGCCGCCGCTGAGGCCCGCCGTGCCGTCATTGTCGATGAACAGACCCAGGGCCGTGGCATCCACGGTGGTAGTACCGAGAACGTAGGTGGCTCCGCTGGCCAGTTGCAGGCGATCGTCCGTGGGGCTGAAGTCCGTGATCAGGGCGTAGTCACCTAAGCCGGGGTTGCTGTTGTTGGTGTTGCTGTAAAACGCGCCGCTGCCGTTGCCCAACACAAACAAATCGCTACCGGCTCCGCCGACGAGGGTGTCGATTTCGCCAGCGCCCCGGAGACTGTCGAGGCCCGCGCCCGTCAGGGTGTCGTTGCCTTGGTCGCCCGACAGGGAATCGCTGCCCAGGTCGCCAAACAGTTGGTCATCGCCCTGGCCGCCAAACAAAACATCTACATCTTGGCCGCCGCGCAGGAAATCGTTGCCTTGGTTGCCGTAAAGGGTGTCGTTGCCCTGATTGCCCGCGAGGCTGTCGTTGCCCTGGTTGCCGAAAACTAGGTTGTCGCCACCCCGTGCATCGAGTCGATCGGCGGCGTTGGTGCCGCGAAATTCCCGCGCTACGGGCAGGGCCTCATCAAACCGAATCAGGCCCAATCGCACGGGGGTGACTTCCGTTTCAAAGGGCACGGTTCCGTTGCCGGGCAGGGTGTCGGCCGCCAAGCCGAAGTCGTTGTCGTTGATGATCGCGAGGGTGTTGGCATCAACCCGCGCCAGGCCTTCGGGTTTGTCCACGTTCACATAGCCCGCTTCGGCGGCGTTCACGAGCAGCCGCTTGGCAACGGGTTCAATGCCGGCCGCTTTCAGTTCTGCGTAGGTTAGCTGCTCGATCGTTTTGCCGGGGGGCAGTTGGCGTAAGTTGGCGGGGGAGTTGATGTTGGTCGCGCCGGCCAGGTCGATCTGATAGATCAATTTGTTGGAGCTGGTGTCGGTCAGGTCGTCGCGTTCAATGACGGCAAATTGACCGCCCCCGATCGCCACGGCATCCCCAATTTTGTCGGTGCGGCCATCGCCACTGCGGGTGATGTCATCGAGGATGTAGAGATATTCGGCGGTCACTTCGCGGGTGCTGATGTCCAACTGCACAATCCGCAGGTTGCGCGACCCTCGGGAGGTGGTGTCGGCGGTGCTGTCGGGATTGTCGATCGCGCTTTGGATGAAGGCATAGAGTTTGTTGCCATCCAGCGCCACGGCTTCAAACCCTCGATTGGCCCGGCGCGACCCATAGACGGCGGGTAAGATTTCCGTGCCGAATGTGCCGGCGGGTTGTTGAGCGGCGGCGGCGGTTCCTTGGGGAATGAAGCGGTTTAGGAGTTTGCCGGTGCGATCGAACTGATAGATGGCGGGGCGATATTCATCCACCATCCAGAACGATCCATCGGGGGCCACCACCACCCCTTCCGAGTCAATGCCCACGGGGTCGTTTGTGAGCCGGTTGCCAAACAAGTCTACGGGCACTTCGTCCGTGTAGGCTGCACCGGAGGCGGCCGCTTGCAAGTTGGGCAGGCCGGTGATCGGGCGATTGTCGGCGGCCTTCAGCCCGATCGTCTCGGTGAGGGTGAAGGTGCGAGTGGCCGGATCCAAGGAAAAGCGAATTAACTGCGGCTGAAAATCGGGCAGCGCAAAGGGGCGCTCGTTGCCGGGCACGTCGCGCAACAGGTTGGTGGGTTCACCATTGGGGCCGCGATCGGTATGGGTCAGGAATTGCAACCGCCCGTTGGCATCTCTTCCCTCGAAGGCTAACCCGGAAAACCCGCCCAGAAAAATCTGTTGACCGGGCGTGGTTTGGGAAGGGTTGCGGGGGTTGGTCGTGGCTGTTGTGCCCAACAGCGGACGGTTATTCCAATCGAAGGTTGAAATTGTGGTGGCCATACAGCACAGGAAACAATGGTGGGCAGAGGCTCCCAAGCGATCGAATCGCGCCTTGGAGCTTGGCCACTCTATCGGTCTGGGCTTAAGCAACCATTAACACTGGATTGCTGTTTGCTTAATCTGCGCATTCCGGCTCAAGGCCACTGACCCCAGGGCAACCGATCGCCCCTGCTCAAACCTGTACCAAGGCATCCCAACGGCGAAGCGTTTTTGCCGATTGCAGCAAGCGCCGAGGGAGCGATCGCCCGGTCAGGAAGTTCATCAACCAAGGAGACTGGTTCCAGCGATTGATCCGACGGGACAGGACAAACTCCTGATCAAACAGTCGTTGCAAGTCGCGATCGTAAGCGGAGAGGGCTGCGCGATCGAACTGGCCAACTCGGATGGCTGTTGCGGCCACGGCCGCCGCCAGCCGCCCCGAGTCGATCGCCTTGGCCGTACCAAACCCCGTTAGTGGATTGCACAGGCCGGCCGCGTCGCCCGCCAGTAACACCCGATCGCCCGATCGGCGGATCTGGGCCGAGCCACCAAAGGTCATGGGCCAGGTTTCCGGCTCACTGATGGGTTCTGCGGTTGCCAAGCATTCCCGCAACCAGGGTTTGGCGGCAATCACCTCCGACAGCAACCCGGACAGGCGGGCCGGATCGTTGCCAATTTGATCGGCCCTAGTGCCCAAGCCGACTTTGAACCGCCCATGGGCCAAGGGAGCGATGAACAAAAAGCCCGGCAAGAGGGGCTGAATATAGTGTGCTTCGATGTGGGGCTGCTCGAAGCCGGCCACGTTGCGATAGTAGCGGTGGAGTGTCAGGGCCCGATCGGTGGGGTCTTCGGTTTGGTTCAGCAACAGGCTGGCCACGCGCGATCGGGCCCCATCGGCTCCAATGACGAGCTTGGTGTGCAGGGTTTCCGTTTGCTCACCGATTTTTACCACTGCCGCCAACCGATCGCCCGCCGGTTCTAGGGTCACCAATTCACAGCCCAGCCGCAGATCCGCAGTCGATCGATCCACAAACCCTAACAGCAGGGCATCCATGGCCTGGCGATCCATGGTGTAAATCGGGGCTTGGTCGGCCGGGTGGGGCAAGGGGGGTTGGTAGCGATCGCCCCGATCACTAAAAATCCAAGCGCCGGCCGGACAGGGCAACAGGTCGGGGCTGGCGAGGAGGGCTGCTGCCAAATCAGGGCGATTGAGGCGATTGAGCGCTGCCAACAGATCCTGGCCAAAGGCGTTGCCGTCCACTTTGTCGCGGGGAAAAACGGCGCGATCGATCAGCACATGGTCAATTCCCCGCTGACTGAGGGTGATTGAGCTGGCCACGCCTGCCGGCCCAGCTCCGACGACTAAAACATTGGTTTCCATAGCAGTGGATTGAAGGGCAAATCTTTTTTGAAGCTTGAATACTGTCTATTGATCTTCTTAGATTGCCCGATCGTCAACTTGCCAAAATTGGAGGCGCTGGGGGCTAAAAACTCAAAAAAATGGGCGATCGGCTATTCCACGATTTCGCCCAAATATAGCCGCACGAAATCCCGCGCTGCTTCTGGATTTAGCTTTTTTAAGGCTGTGACGATCGCCACGATCGTGTCACCGCTAGGGTCGCGAACGTCATTGCACCAGCGATATACGGTGGTTCGCTCGATATCCAATTTGGCAGCGAGAGCGTACTGACTGACCTCGTGCGAGGTCAAAACTTGCTTTAAAACTTGTCCGGCTTTCCCCATAGGCTCAATCCTCTCAAAAGCCTATAGGTTTCGTAAATTGGCTACCATTTGGACTAGTAAATTGATCGGTTGACGTATACAGATTGGACTATTAAACTTAAGGCAAGTCCAAGTAAGTGAGATTTGACAAAGCTGTTGTACATCCCACATTCAACGGGGGATAGAGACTGATGCCTCATTGATCTTGCTTTGCTTGTGCCGACGGCCAATTCATTTCAGGAGGAACGGCCATGACGACTGTAACTGACTTTGTGGAAACGCCGATCGCCCCGGAATCCTTGACTGAGGGGCAATCCGCGCTCGATTCCCTGCCCGCGCGATTGGATGGGCGCGAAACGGTGAAGGTGATGGTGATTGGGTCGCCGCGTGCGGTGGAAAACACGATTCGAGTGTTGTATCTGCGCGGCTTTGCGGAGTTGTATGAGTGGTCACCGATGCAGCCGACCCAAAATCCCGGTGAGGTGATGAGCTTGCTGAGGCGGCTGTTGTCGTTGAGTTGAAGAGTGGGTGGGGCGATCGATCAGGGAGAGGTTTGAGGCCTTTCCCTGCGATCGTCGATGTGCTCAACGCCTTACGGCATCAGAGGTTTGGACACGCCTTCTCGTTACTCAGCTTCCGCCATCGGGCACTGTTGGGTGCTCAACGCCTTACGGCATCAGAGGTTTGGACACTTCCGGTGCAAATCACCCGAACTTCTACCATCGGTTAGTGCTCAACGCCTTACGGCATCAGAGGTTTGGACACATGGCCGACTTTGGCGCTAATCGCCACCGTCCCGAAGATGTGCTCAACGCCTTACGGCATCAGAGGTTTGGACACCATTTCCTGGGCGATCAATTCGCCCCTCCGACTGGTGCTCAACGCCTTACGGCATCAGAGGTTTGGACACTTGATTGCGTCCCCGCTTTCGGTTCTGCATGAAATCACCCATGTGCTCAACGCCTTACGGCATCAGAGGTTTGGACACGAAGCAGAAATTCGAGGCTCAGTTGCCATCAAATTCGTGCTCAACGCCTTACGGCATCAGAGGTTTGGACACCGGGATTCCGATGACCACCTTTGGCTATCGCCCGTTCGTGCTCAACGCCTTACGGCATCAGAGGTTTGGACACGGGTAAAACTCCTCGATAAAGCCTTCAATATCAGCGAGTGCTCAACGCCTTACGGCATCAGAGGTTTGGACACGGTTAGATTATGTTCCCGAAAAATCCTGGATACAGTGCTCAACGCCTTACGGCATCAGAGGTTTGGACACGAGACTGATTGCGGATTTGATTGCAGACCAGAGGGCTGGTGCTCAACGCCTTACGGCATCAGAGGTTTGGACACTCAAGCAACAAATTGGCAATCACAGCGGTCTCAGCAGGTGCTCAACGCCTTACGGCATCAGAGGTTTGGACACAGCGCCGCTTGGAACCCTTTCGGGACAAGCGCCGAAATGCAACCTTACAAGCATCTTACCCGATCGCCCCCGATCACTCAACGCGCCCATTCGATCATTCATGCATCAAATCCGGCGCATCAAACTGATCGGAATTCAGCACAAATTCCCAATCAAACGGCGACTCTGACGGCACTAAGTTTTCCTCATAGTCTTCCAAACCCATTTCATCGATCGCCAACAGTCGCCCCAACTCATAGGCTTCCGCAAATGCTTCGGGAATCGCTGATTTCAAGCTGGGATTTTTGGCCAGCAGCTTGCGAATTTCCAACCGCTGCACTCGAATGGTGGTCATCCACGATCGACTTTGGCGATCGGGTTGATAGCGCCACTTCAACAAATGCCCCAACAAAATTCGTAACCGGCTGACGAGTTCCCTGCGTTCCTGTCGTCCCATGCTTTCAATTTCGTCCGCCAGTCGTTCCCAGTCGATTGCCGCCGCATTTCGATCGCGCAGGAGGGCGGCCTGGGCGATCGTCCAGCCATAGAAATCAGTGTCGTAGGCGCTGTTTTCAGTCACACTTTCCGCCCTCCTTTTGCTGGTTTAGTGGCGGGTTGACCACTGATCGTCACCCAGGCGCGATCGTCAAAATCAGGAGTTTCAGTGAGTGAAAAGCGCTGAAATATTCCTCGGGTGGTTGTGCGATCGATCCAAACGGGCAAACCAATTAACCCCCTAGGATCTTTAATCAGCCAGCGTACAGGGCCATCCGTTTCCCGGTAGAGCCGCATTCCATTGATCATTGCCCAAGATTCGCCTAGGCTCAAGCCACCAAACCGACGAATCTTTTCGGGTGTTGTGAGGGCAATTGAAAGACGATCCAACAATCCAACAGTAGCCACTTCATGGCTAGAGTCCACCCGCAAAACCAACTTTAAATCAGTCAAGATTTCCTGAAAGTTGGGTTTAGAAAACTGACTAGTTGGATAAGTGCCCAGATGTTGCTTGCTGAACTTATGATGGCGCTGTTTTCGCAAAATCCGTGAAATCGGCGGTGCTTGACCAATTAACCCGATCGCTAATTGCACACCGAGATGTGCCGTCAGGTCTTCTTCGCCCACCAGTGACAAGAGAAATCCATAAACCGTCGAAGGCGGCGGATATTGATAGGTTTCCTTATAGTCCCTGGCAAAGCTACGCGGAAAGCTGGTACAGGGACAATCCAAATAAAACCAGTTGTTCATTAGGCAATAATCCCCGCTGCTTTTAGTTGTGCTTTTGCAGCATCCTTAGCAGCTTTCACGCCATCGAAAACGGAAGCTCCCAAATTCTTGAGTGTTTCCCCGTAGGGTGTTTTGGCAATCTTGCCCCCAATGATTAACTCTTGAGGGTTGATGTCTCCGGCTTCCAGCAACCGCACCAATTCTGGACATCCCACATCTTCTCCAACTCGCTTGAAGCAACCCATAATCCAAGGGCTGGGATCTTCAGTGATCCGAAAAACAATCGATTCCGGTCGAAACTCATACAAGAACCGTGAATGATTGCCACCCACATGGCGAACACCCACCAATGCTTCCAAAAAAGCAGTAGCGCGATCGGGCTTTTTCAGATGCTCAGGAGTCAGGGCGATCGCATACTGATAAGCCGTGTTGTGCATTTCCGTGTTGTGGATTGAGGTGCTGCCTTTTTCGCCCCCCTTGGAACCAAAAGCAATATCGCCCCAGTAGGGATCAAGGCTAATCGCTCGGCTGACTTCTAATGCGCCACGCCGTTTCTCAGTTGCGTTCTTATTATCCTTATCCTTCTTGGCATCCATGTAGCCAAATAAATCGTCATCAATGAACTTTTCGGCGCTGTGCTTTTCATCCTTGATGTCGTACTTGTCGAGATCGGGGTTAAACGTTCGATTCACTTCCTGATCTGCAAAATGATGCTGCAAATATTCGCGATAGCCCCAACGAATGGCATCAGCGCTGACCGTGGTGTATTGGTCATTGCCGCGTGTGATCTTTTGGAGTGTAGCCAAAGTGCTGCCATCACCTTCACCCCGATTATTAGCAGCGATCGCAGTAGGAGTGACGATATTGGCAAACAAATGCTTAGACATGATTTGAATCCTCTGAAGTTAGATCAAAATTGTTAGCAAGATTGGCAACAAGAGTTACGAAAAGGTGTATTCAAAGCCTTCTGAGTCTTCCTCTGGTTCGATGTCATCTACACCCAAGTCAGGATCGCCTGCTCCTTCGATAGTCTTTTTCTTGTAGGTCGCGATCGCCAACAGTGCCAAATCCCGAGCCTTCCGCCAGTTATCTCCGGTATGCAACCAGGCATAAATCTCCAACCCTTCCCCCTTCGCTGCGGAAGGACGATACTGAACCAGAAAGTCAACCAAAGCCTTAGCAAATTCTTGTTGGGTAGCTGGTCGTTGCAAACGATAAATGGCCTTGTCAGCACTCCGTTTAGCAACATCCCATCCTTGTTCCTTGGTTAAATTGCCTCCCATTTGATCAGATCGAGCCTTAAACTGTCCTGCTCGAAATTTACCGAAAGCATCATGTACCGACTGAAAAAGCAGGCGCTCTGATTCCGAGAGAAATTGTGTCATTTTGGCTAATCCTTGACGTTCAAACAGCTTGTTTTTCTTGATGAACTCGAAAAATCCCGAGTACCAAGGGTGATCGCTAATCAAGTTGTCAGCGATCCAAGGTAAAGCCTGGGAGGTAGCCACCCAAGTTTGTCCTTTATCCGTCGTGCGAAAGCGAACGGGAAAGAATTGCTCGGCACTTTCATAAATCGCCAATACTTGCTCATTGGTTTTTACTCGATAAACAGCTTGCTTGAGATACTTTTGATTTTTATCCCAAGCTTGCGTACCCAGTTGATAAACCTCGCAATACTCAATCCCTAAAAGTTGCCCGTTATCTACGGTCTTCTGCTGAATCAAAAACCGCAATCCCGACTCACCCGCTCCGCCTGCTTTAAACTTGATGTAGGGCGTTCCGGCGGATTTACGGCGCAACCGAACCCAGTTCTTGAGATGTTTGACCTCAGGGATGACTAAAGCCGATCGCCCTGCGGGTAAGGCGTAATAACCACAACTCAGAGGCAGAAAGAGCAGCGAGACAAAACCAACCGGCGATTCCAGATACGGGCCATTAACAAAGCACTCCACCAAGCCCGGTAGATGATGTCCTTTGATAGGGATTTCATCCTTGAACTTACCTTTAGAGGTGAATGCATCCTTAAAATCACCCGTGTAATAGCAATCGAGCAAATCTTTATAGGAAATCTCAATTTCTGGCTGGTTTGGGTCAACTGGAAAACGTAGCGGCTTGGCTTGCTTCTCTAGCGTTCGCTGCTGGTTATGTTGCAGCAAAGTTGAAGTCACTCCTTGGGTAAAGGTATAGCGACTTTGGCGATCGAGCTTCAGAACGGGTGGATTGAGATAGCCGTCTTCAATGCAGTAGATCTTGTGGGTTAACCACTCGATCGCCTCGCGATCGCTCCCCTCCCACGACAGCCGAACTTCATCTTCTGTCACCGTCCAACTGAGGGGGGCAGTCTCGGGCGGGATCGCCGATAGGGCCAACGCCAAACCAGCAATCCCCGCCCGATGTGGCAGGAGCGTATTGGGATTCAGCAACGATAGGGTTAAGTCAGTCATCGTTTTCTGGCTCCTCGCTCCGCTGTGTACTCCCACTCCTTGACCGGGGCGATCGGATACCCCCGATACCGCTCCCACTGAATCACTGTTTCGCCTGATAGAAGCGGCACAGTGTATTCCCCCAGCTTGTTGCGGGGCAAATTCCCCCAAGTTGCTTGGTGCTGTTCCAACAAAGCCGTCACCGTCACATCCGCCTCGCGCACAGAAGCCGAATAGGTTCGCCACTCGCCATCGAGCAGAACAAACTGCTTTTCTGGTTCAATTTCCTTCGATTCTTGTTCCAGCCATCGGGCTAAATCCCCTTGGCTGACCTCCCCCGGACAATCCCGAATCAAAGCCCAGCCCCGCATCTTCGTTTCCTGGTCGTAGGGATGAATTTTCGGATCGTCATAAAACACCGCATCCAGGGCGTAGCCGCAATAGCGACGATTGAGCCGCCCCAAGCGTTGAATCAAAGCTGCGGGTTCGGCTACTTGTGACACCAACAACGTCGCCGACAAATCCAACGACATTTCCGCCACCTGGGTACAAATAGCCAGCACAGGTTCACGGCAATCTTCTTTGAAAGCAGCCACCACACGGCGATGATGCTGGACTCGATCGCGATAGCAAAACCGGCTGTGATAGAGCACGGCATTCAACCCCCGATCGAGGGCGCGATCATACACATCAGTTGCCGTATCAACCTGGTTACAAACCCAAAGAACTTTGCCACCCGATTTCAGTTCGTTTTCAACACGTTCCCAATCGGGTTCTTGGCTTTCATGGAACCTATAACGGCGTAAATCTTCCAACTCGCGCGGCCCGGCAATCAAACTTTTACCTTCAATCAGTCGCTCCCCGATCGCCCGCTCGATCGCTCGCAGTTGCCAGGGTAAAAACGAAGCAGACATCAACAACGTTGGTGCTTTAACAGTTGCCAAAAATCGCAAAAGTGCGCCAAATAAAACCTTGTCGTAGCAATGCACTTCATCAAAAATAAATGCCGCATTGGCGATCGCCGGAAAACAATACATCGGTCGCCGATTGCATTGCATCAAACCCAAAACCGTATCAACCGTACAAACAATGACTTGACTTTCCCAAGCTTCAAAGGACTGAAGTTTCAGGGTAGCCTCGTTTTCCGTGTTATCGCCTGCTTCTCGCTCTTCACCCGTACTCGCCAGGTCGATCGCTGCCCGCGAGTGCATCAAAACTGATTCCACTTCATCTTGCACATAGTCGATGAATCCCTCGGTGCTGGTTCCTGTGGTGGGATAGCAGAAAAAGAGTTTCCGACCGATCGCGTGGCGCTTGGCCCAGTTGTACGCCCCAACGGTTTTTCCTGTTCCACAACCGGCCCGTACCAAACCAACCCGCGAGGGAATTTCACCAATAGATTTCTGGAAATCTCGAAGCGTTTTACCTTCTAGACGAACATCGATCACACGATCAAGATCTACTTCCGTTAATCCTTTTTTGATTGATTCAACAATCCAATGCTCTAAATTTAAATCAGTATTGGAAATTGCTGATCCAATAGAGTCACCTGCCACTAGCAGCGATTTAATCACCGCATTTAAGACAATATTTGGCTCCCAGTCTCGAAAAGCTTGTCGATAGAGTTCGTATCGACGGGTTTTAATGTTCGACAGCACCCACTCACTTTCAAGCGTTCGAGCCAGCTTAATGTTTTTAGGAAGTCCTAATTCTGAGATCCCAAATTCCAAGAGACTTTTGAAATCACGATGCAGTGGGTAGAGAAATAAGCGATCATCTCCTGTTCCTGTGCGAATGTTCCCGACATCATCAGTTGCTTTACCTTGCTCACCACCTAGTTTTAGGTGATGCCCACCGGCCGCAGCAAGAGCCACTAAAAAATCGCCGTCAGACTGCTGCAACCAATCTCGAAACTCCCAAGCCAGCAGAATGGAAACCACTTCATGGCGCAGAAGCTGGGGATAGTTCAGTGGGTTCTGTTGCGGACTTGCGCCGACCATTTTTTGACGGACAACTCCTTGAAAATGGTGATTCGCTTTGCCCCAATCGTGAATGTAGGCAGCCAAGCGGGCCGTCGATCGCACATAAGCCAAATCACAGCCAAGATCAAATTGAGTCATGAGTCGATCACCCAAGACATCAACCAATGTCGTCACGGCCCGAACAACATTTGCCGTATGCCCAACCAAGCTATAAGCACCTTTCCACGGCCCGTCTACAGATTTGGCTAGCAAGCAATCGGGGACAAGCTTAGGAACTGATTGACTAGATTTAGGCGACATCAGGAATCTCCTTGGAGGGATAAAACCAACCACAACCAAAGTGCTTTCGTCCACCAATGCCAACCGACTGGAGCAAGATTGAATCTTCAGGACTCAGATCTTCCACAATTACGCCATAACCCAAAATATGCTTTCCCTTAACTTGTAATGATCGCAAGGCTAAATCACCATCCGCATCACTATCGATGGAAACTTGTCCTGAAATTCCCAGCTTTTCAAATGCTTTGCGGCATGATTCTAAAAAATGTACTGGTGCGCTATGGGTGTCCCATTCCTCTAGGCGGAATGTTACGAGCCTGGCCCGTAGCGTAGAACTAGGCTCAGGCAGGATTAAACGTGGTTGAATCAAGCGAATATCATGACTACGCAGATTTAAAACTTGATTTTGTAAAAGTCGATACCAATAGCTGGCTCGATCACTAGGACAACGTAGACGTAGCCGCGATCGCTGATAGATTTGAATGCGCTTGTGCCCATCAGGAATCCCAGGAATACTACTTAATAGCAACTCTGGACAAAGTAAATAATCAACGATTTCAGATTTCCAATTTTCCGAATTGAGAAACTGTTTTCTGAGTGAAGTAATCAAGCTTTCTGGCAGTGCTTCACTTTGCAAGAGTTGCTTAACTGCCGAGTACAGCGAGTAGCCATGATCGGCTGGTAATAACCGCCCTTGGACGGAAAATTGGACTTCTAGAATGTTGCTCATCGTTCAAAGGTCTCCGTTTCGTATTGGTGTTGCATGATCTCCACCTCCCGCGCGATCGCCCCGACCAGTTCCGGCGGCTCCCGGACGATCGCCCCCTTGCCATAGCTCAACACCCACTGAGCCACATCCCGCAACCCGCTGACCTCCATCGACAGCAACAGCCCCCCACCCGGCAAATCGGTTAACTCCTGCGTGCTGTGCCACTGCCGCCCGCGCACAAACGGAGCCGTTGCCCGATCGAACTCCACCACCACCCGCCGCGCCGCGTCGCCCACCTCCCAACGAAACGCCGTCGCCATATAGGCTTTCAGGCTGAACCCCGGCAGCGTCTCAAACCGCTGTTCCGTCACCCGCAGTTGTTTGATTCGATCGACCCGGAACGTAATCACCTTCTGGCGCTGATGACAAAACGCCAGCAATTGCAGCGCGTTGTACTGCACCAACATGCCGTAGGGATCCACCACCCGATCGCTCACCACATCCCGATTCGCCGTGTGGTAGGTGATCTCTGCGCTGTAGCCATCCCGACAAGCCCGCTCTAGCTGACTCACCACCGCCAAATCCAAGTTCAAGTCGGCCTTGCTTTGGAACAGGAAGTAATCGTTTCGCAGTTCACGCGCCTCGATCGCCACCTTGCTATCCAGCCGCTCACTCAGCCGCCGCAACCCCGATCGCAACTGCCGGATATAGGGCGAATCCGCATAGGTTTCCAGCAATCGATCGGTCACCACCAGCGCCAACAGATCGCCTTCCGTAATCAGGATTTGATTCAGTTGCCAATCGGGGTCGCTGTAGTGATGTCCCCGACGAGTGTTATAGATAATTGGTGCGCCGCAGTCTTTTTTAAGAAAGCCTAAGTCCTTGCGAATGATGCGCGGATCGACAGCATTGTCACGATCGAGGGCCGCCGCTAAGGATTCATGGGTGTTTCGTCGTTGGGGATCTCGCAACAAACCATCGAGCTGCAAAATGCGCTTGAGTTGGTGAAGCGTCATGATTGAGGGTTGTGTGAGGGATTGAACGTTGCTCACTGAACCTAGTGTGGCATCTTTCTGGGGGACTGGGGAGGCCTAAATCGATCCACCCTGGCCACTTGATTGCAGGAAATATCCTCCAGCCGATCGCCCTGAGGGCGGCGTGGCCGGGCGATCGATGGCCAAGCCAGACAGTCGCCCTAAACTAGGAAGAGTTCGCCCATTCCCCAGCCCGTTCCCATGGCCAATCTTGCGGATTCTCGATTAGGACGGTGGGCCCAGCGCGTGCAAGCGGCCGCCCTAATTGGTGGTCAAACCCTGGTTCACCTCAGCCGTGGCAAAATTCACCGCCGCAACACGATCGAACAAATGCACCTGGTGGGGCCCGACTCCTTGGGCATTGTGCTGCTGGCCGGCGTGTCGATCGGGGCGGTGTTTACGATCCAGGTAGCCCGCGAATTTATCAAATATGGAGCCACCTCCGCGATCGGGGGTGTGATGGCAGTGGCCATGGCGCGGGAACTGTCGCCGGTCTTTGCCGCCGTGATTTTGGCCGGGCGGGTGGGGTCGGCCTTTGCGGCGGAAATCGGCACGATGCGCGTGACGGAGCAAATCGATGCGCTTTATGTGTTGCGTACCGACCCGATCGACTATTTAGTCGTGCCTCGGGTTTTGGCCTGTTGCACCATGCTGCCCCTGCTCACGGAATTGGGGTTGCTGGCGGCCATGCTGGCGGGACTGACCATTTCGGAACTGGGCTTTGGCATCACCCGCTACGAGTTTCTTGATTCTGTGAAAACCTTTTTGGAAGTGCGGGATCTGTTTTGCGCTGCCATCAAAGGCGCTTGCTTCGGGGGGCTAATTGCCGCGATCGGCTGTGGTTGGGGTCTCACCACCAGCGGCGGGGCCAAGGGCGTGGGCCAAGCCACCACCTCCGCCGTGGTCACCTCTTTGCTGGCGATTTTGATTGCCAATTTCTTTTTGTCCTGGCTGATGTTCCGCAGCGTTCCCACGCTCTAGGCGTAATTAATCGGCGCGGTCGATCGGTGCAGTTGAATGGCCACCAGGTGCTGCGTCAAAAATCCCAATTTTCCTGAAATCTCTGGCGCGGGATGGGGCTTTTTCGATCGGGTCAGCTCGCCCCAAGAAATCTGTCACAATAGAAGGGATTTCTGGCGCAAAACAGCCGCCGTTTTTAACCCCCCAATTCCGTTCTTGATCATGGCTTTTAAGATTCAAAAAACCGATGCCGAATGGCAATCGCAACTGACTCCGGAACAGTTTCAAGTGACGCGCAAGCATGGCACGGAACGCGCGTTCACGGGAGAACATTGGGATAACAAGGCTCCCGGAACCTACAACTGCGTTTGCTGTGGAACGCCCCTTTTTATTTCAGATACCAAATATGATTCGGGAACTGGCTGGCCCAGTTTTTGGCAGCCGATCGCCCCGGAAAATATTGAAACTCAGGTCGATCGCACCCTGTGGATGACCCGCACCGAAGTGCATTGCGCCAACTGTGGGGCCCACTTGGGCCATGTGTTTGAAGATGGCCCGCCGCCCACCGGCCTGCGCTATTGCATGAATTCTGCTTCCTTGAAATTTGAGCCAAATTAAGGGACAGATTAAGGGCCAAATTGAGCTTGAATGGCGATCAATTGTCATCCGTTGTGGTTGAGTGATCGCTGAGGTTTCGATCAAACCGTTTGATCGGGTTTTTGGGTCTTGTTTCTTGATCGCCTTTTCAGCTAAGAAAAAATCCCCCGCAATCGATCGACTGTGGGGGATTTTGCTTGAAGATGAAAGCTTTGCTGAATTCAGGCCATGAAGTTTAACACTGATTCTGAACTTTGGGGGTGATTTCCAGGTCAATTTCCTGTGATCACCCCCCTTGAATTGCAGCGCTTCAGGGCAGGTTGCAATCTAGGCGATCGCGGCCATTTTCACATCGCTTTCGTTCAGCAGGTCTTGCAATTCTTGGGCATCAACGGTCTCTTTTTCCACCAGCATTTGAGCCAGGCGATCGAGCACGGAGCGGTTTTCTTGCAGCACTTGCTTGGCGCGGCGGTAGGCTTGATCCACCAGGTTGCGGACTTCCTCATCGATCGCGGCGGCCGTCTCTTCCGAGAAGTCGCGCTCGGAGGCAATGTCGCGACCCAGGAACATGTTGCCTTGTTGGCGACCCAGGGCCACCGGGCCCAGGCGATCGCTCATGCCAAAGCGGGTCACCATTTGGCGTGCCACACGGGTCACCTGCTGCAAGTCGTTGGAAGCGCCCGTGGTCACTTCCTCTTCACCGAAGATGATTTCTTCCGCCAGGCGACCGCCCAGGGCAACCGCCATTTGATTTTCCAGATAGGAACGGGAATAGAGACCCGAATCCATCCGATCTTCGCTAGGCGCAAACCAGGTCAAACCGCCGGCCTGACCGCGCGGGATGATGCTGATTTTTTGCACGGGGTCGTAGTCGGGCATCAGCGCACCCACTAGGGCGTGGCCGGCTTCGTGGTAGGCCACCAGGGTCTTGCGTTTTTCGCTCATCACGCGATCTTTCTTTTCGGGGCCGGCCAAAATCCGGTCGATCGCGTCGTTGATTTCGTCCATCGAAATTTCCGTCAAGTTGCGACGGGCGGCCAAAATTGCCGCTTCGTTCAGCAAGTTCGACAGATCCGCACCGGTAAAGCCGGGGGTGCGGCGAGCAATCCGCTCCAGATCCATATCCTTCGAGAGGGACTTGCCGCGCGCGTGGACACCCAGAATTTCCAGGCGGCCGTTGAAGTCGGGGCGATCGACCACCACTTGGCGATCGAACCGGCCGGGACGCATCAGCGCCGCATCCAACACGTCGGGGCGGTTGGTGGCCGCAATCACAATAATCCCCGTGTTGCCCTCAAAGCCGTCCATTTCGGTCAGCAATTGGTTCAGGGTTTGTTCGCGCTCGTCGTTGCCGCCGCCGAGACCTGCGCCCCGCTGACGACCCACCGCGTCGATTTCATCGATGAACACAATGCAAGGGGCGTTTTGCTTGGCCTGTTCAAACAGGTCGCGTACGCGGGACGCACCCACACCCACGAACATTTCCACAAATTCCGAACCGGAGATGCTGAAGAAGGGCACACCCGCTTCGCCAGCCACAGCCCGCGCCAGCAGGGTTTTACCGGTTCCCGGAGGGCCCACCAGCAGCACGCCCTTGGGAATCTTTGCACCCACGGCGGTGAAGCGATCGGCATTTTTCAGGAAGTCCACCACTTCCGTCAGCTCCAACTTGGCTTGCTCAATGCCGGCCACGTCGTTGAAGGTGATTTGGGTTTGGGGTTCCATTTGCACCCGGGCCCGCGATTTGCCAAAGTTCATGGCCGGGTTGCCCGCGCCACCTTGGGCCCGCCGCAACAGGAAGAACAAACCCACCAACAGCAGAATCGGCAGGAACAGGCTGCTCAGGGCCCGGAACCAGAAGCCTTCGTCGCTGGGCGGTTGCACGGAAATATCAACGTTGTTGCTGGTCAGAATGTTGATGATTTCCGGGTCGTTGGGCAGGTTCACCAACACGGTGCTGCCGTCTTCGGTGGTGGCCAAGGCCCGGGAGCGATCGGCGCTAATCCGCACGCGATCAACCTTTTTAGATTGCACTTCCTGCACGAATTGGCTGTAGCGCCAGGTTTCGCGGGTTTGGGGCTGTCGATCGAAGAACGCTGTACCCAGGGCGATGATTACGATCGCCAACAGGGCATAGAGTCCGGCATTTCTCCACCGTTTATTCACTGGTGCATCCTCCTAAAAGGCGTTCTGCCAGGGCGTTTGTTATGCCAGGGCTGTACTTGCCGTAGCTCAAAAATTAACTGGTTGTTAACTAATGTTAACGCAATGGCTTCCAGTCCGTCGCCATGGCTGCTATTAACGATTATGCGGATTTCCGACTCAGGATGGGTGTGGACGAAATCGCTTGGTGGGTGTAACAGCGCGATCGCCCCGCAGACTCAGGGTTATGCGGTCGTCGCCGCCAGTCGGTCTAGCCGGTCTAGCCGTCAGTGGGTTGAAGCGTTTGGGGAGAAATGAAGAGAATGCAGGCATTTGGCGGCCCGAGGGCCACAGAATTTCCGATGCCGCTGGAGCCGGGCGATCGGGTGTGGGTGATTGCCCCCAGCGGGCCGGTTTTGGATCCGGCGGCGATCGCCCGGGGGGTGGAAAGTTGGCAAGACCGAGGCTTTCGGGTGCAGTTTGCCGCCGGTTGGGATGCGCAAACGGGATTTTTGGCGGGCACTGATGCCCAACGTCGATCGCAACTGGCGGCGGCCTTGGCGGATCCCGGTTGCCGAGCGATCGTCTGTGCGCGAGGGGGCTATGGTTCGGCCCGACTGCTGGAGGATTGGGATTGGCCGCTGTTTGCCGGACGGGGGGCGGGGTTAATGGTGAACCCAGCGCGATCGCCCCTGTGGTTGATTGGGTTTTCAGACATTACGGCCCTGCTGTGGAGTTTGGCCCGGCAAGGGGTGGCGGGTGTGCATGGGCCCCTGCTCACCACCTTGGGCCAGGAACCGGCCTGGACGGTCGATCGCCTGTTTAATCTGTTGGCGGGTCAGTCCCTGGAACCGCTTCAGGGCCAGGGTTGGGGCGGCGGGGCCGTGGTAGGTCGCCTGTTTCCGGGGAACCTGACGGTAATTGCCAATTTGCTCAATACGCCCTTGCAGCCCGCTTTGGAAGGGGCCATTTTGGCGATCGAGGACGTGACGGAATATCCCTACCGGATCGATCGGCTGTTGACCCAGTGGCGTTTGAGCGGTCTGTTGCGGGCGATTGGGGGCATTGCGATCGGCCATTTCACCGCCTGCGATCCGCCGCCCAACCGGCCCAGTTGCTCCATGGCGGAAGTGCTGCGCGATCGGCTGGGAGATTTGGGCCTGCCGATCGTTTCCGGGTTGCCCTTTGGCCATGAACCCCCGAATGCGGCCTTGCCCGTGGGCACGCTGGCCCGGTTGGATGGGGAGGCGGGCACGCTGGAACTCTTGAGCTAGGCAATTGTGCCCAGCAGGTCAGTCAAGGGGCCAAGGGGGTGGGCAAAGTACACCTTGAACCCACTGCTCAACGAATCGGATTTCCATCCTGGATCGCCATCTTGGATCTTCACCTTGGATCCCCATTGAGGATCAGGGCCCGGTTGAGTTTTGGGGGCTAGCGATCGTCGCCCCGCAAGGCCAAGGGCGATCGGGGTAACTCAAAGGTTTTCAGCAGCAATTGCCCCGTCGCTTCCCCATCGATCGGGCGGGAAAACCAATAGCCCTGACCATAGGAACAGTCCATCGATTGCAACTGTCGCAACTGCTCGATCGTCTCAATCCCTTCCGCCACCGTATCCATCCCCAGGGATTCCGCCAGGGCAATAATTGCCCGGACAATGGCCCAATTGCTTTCCTGGTCTGGACTGCGGGTAACAAAGGAGCGATCGATCTTGATGGTGTCGATCGGGAAGCGTTGCAAATAGCTGAGGGACGAATAGCCCGTGCCAAAGTCATCAATGCTCAGTTGAATGCCCCGATCGCGCAGTTTCCGCAACAAGGCCTCCGCCGTTTTGGCATCCGCCATCACCACGCTTTCGGTAATTTCCAACTTCAGGTGCTGCGGCGGCAGTCCCGTTTCCGCCACAATGCCTTCAATGGACTGGGCCAAGTTGGGCTGGGTAAACTGCCGTGCCGACAGGTTCACACTCACACTTAGCCCGGCCCACCCATGGGCCGATCGCAGGCTGGGAATGGCCTGTAACCAAACCATCATTTGCTGGCAAGCTTCCCGCAAAATCCATTCGCCCAGGGGAATAATCGTGCCGGTTTCTTCCGCCATGGGGATAAATTCCGCCGGACTCACCAACCCCCGATCGGGATGATGCCAACGCACTAGGGCTTCCAGGCTGGCAACCCGGCCCGTAGCCAGATCCACGATCGGTTGATAAGTCAGGAAAAATTCTTGCCGCTCCATGGCCCGGCGCAAATCGCGCTCCAGATGCAGTTGCGCAATCACCCGCTCGCGGAAGGAGCGATCGAACGCCGCGTAGCAATTGCGGCCCAACTCCTTCGCCCGATACATGGCTAAATCCGCATCCCGCAGCACATCCCCCGGCCGGGCATATTCCGGCGTGCCGAACGCAATGCCAATGCTGGTGGTGATAGTGAATTCGTGGCCATCCACATCAAAGGGAGCCTTCAGGGCCAACTGCACTCGCTCGGCGGCACGGGTGGCAATTTCCGGCTGATCCAAATCCGTCAGCAAAATGGCAAATTCATCGCCCCCCAGCCGCGCCACCGTATCCTGGGGCCGCACGCAGGTGCGCAACCGGTTCGCCAGTTCCACCAAGAGCCGATCGCCACAGAGGTGACCCAAGCTATCGTTCACCACCTTGAAGCGATCGAGATCTAAAAACAGCACCGCAAAATGGTGATTGCGTTGGCGACGGGCGATCGCCATGGTTTGACCCAACCGATCGATAAACAGGGCCCGATTCGGCAGCCCCGTCAGCGCATCATGGAGCGCGTCATGCAGCAACCGCGACTCCACCAACTTGCGCTCATGGATATCCGCCAAGGATCCCGCCATCCGCAACACATGGCCCCGCCCATCCCGAATCGCCAACCCCCGACAGAGCACCCAGCGCACGGAACCATCCGCATGGCGAATGCGATGCTCACTTTCAAAGTGGTCGCTGCGGCCCTGCAAGTGGGCATCTAGCTCCGCTCGCAATTGGGCTTGATCATCCACATAAACCCGATCGAGCCATTCCTGGGGTTGGTCACCCACTTCCGAATCGCGGTAGCCCAACAACGCCTTCCAGCGGGGCGAAAAATAGACCCGATTGGTCAAAAAATCCCAATCCCACAGCCCGTCATTGGCCCCCCGCACAGCCAAAGCGTACCGCGCCTCACTTTCCCGCAAAGCCGACACCAATTGGGATTGCCCCAAGGCCACCCCCGCCTGCACCGCAATTTGTTGCAACAAGTCCTGCTCGAAGGGTTGCCACTGGCGCGGCCCCTGGCAATGGTGAGCCAACAGCAGTCCCCACAATCGGTTTTGAGAGCGGTCTGGCTCAATCACCGGCTGCAAAATTGGTACGACCAAATTGGCCTGCACACCGAACTGGCGCAGCAGTTGGCGATGGCAAACCGAAATCCGAGCGGTTTCCACATCGTCAATGGCCGAGGTGCGCCCTTCAAGATATTTCTGGTGATAGTGGGTCGTGAAGCAGGGGTCGGAAACGGTTTTGCCCAACAGGGAATAGGGGCCATTGCCGGTAGCCTCCACCACAAAGGAGCCTTGCCGCTGTGCATCGAATTGGTAAACCAAGACCCGATCGCACTGCAACATCCGCTGCACTTCCGTGACCATGGTTTGCAGGATCGTATCCACCCGTGATGACTGGTGAATTTTGAGGGCGATTTCTGCGAACAGTTTCGATCGCCAGTATTGACGCTGTAGCTCGACTTCCGCCTCCATTCGATCGATCACATCCTACCCAGTCTTCATTGAGTTAAACGTTTGATTAAACTGCTCAAATTGGTTCTGTTTTGAGCATTAGCGGGCGATCGCCTGACGAAATCGTGACAGCAGCCACCGCCCAACCTTGATGAGCATTCGATGGTGATCCTAACGAAAGGGGGTTGCTGAAACCTCAGCTCAGTGCCTTCGGGCGCAGAATAGCAAATGGGTTTTGAGCCATGACAATGATGGATCAAAGGCTGTCTAGGGTTTGTGATGGCTAGCTGGGAGCCAGTCGCCTCTCCGGGGTTGAGATAGAGAGTTTGGGCCCGGCTAACGAAACCGGTGTCTTAGGGTGGCACTGGGGCTGGGTGAGGGTAATGGTGGTTTGAGAGTAACGATTTTGATGCGATCGTAATCGACAAACCCAATTCAAGAAAAGGCGGCCGCGCGATCATTCCTTTCGTTAACCCCTTGATTTACGTTGATTTACGCCACGCTCCTCTAAATGTTCCCGTCAAGGGCCTCCAGCCCATCCCAAGTCGCTTCCCCCACACCGAAAGCGACCATTTGATCATTTGATCGGGTCAGCCCATTCCAGACAGGTCACACCTAAGCCACTTTTCAACGCGAAAGTATCTTAGGGTGTCGTCCTATCCTCCAAAGCCTAGTCTAAAACCCTGTGAATCTTTTAATGATCATGGTTAATAGGCTGAAATAGATCTTCTGTTTATTCAGTCTCCAATCAGGATTGTCTTCTTTGTAGCGGAGCATTACGATTTCAATTCAAGGGTCATGGTCGATCGGTTGGGATCATGACTTTAGATGGCGCATGGCTAGAGGGATCCTAAGTAAGATCAGCAAAAAATCTTGACTACTTCAGGAAAAAACACTGAGATCAACAAAAATCCTGAAGTGATCTACCCGATTTTGATGTCTCAGATTAATCTTTTATATTAACGCGATTATGATACTTTTTTGTTTTTGTCTAATTTTCATTGAGCTTTCATGGGGCTTTTCTTAGGTCTTTACTTGAAATTTATAGGATTTATGACAATACTCTATCAAGATTCGATTAATTTTGCAATAAGATTTCGTGAATCACAATTGCTTCAAAGTCACTTTTAAATTACTTTAAAGCTGACTAGATATTGATTAAAGATTAATCAAGAATTGACTGCAAATTAACTGAGAATCGATCAAATATTAGTTGAATTGAATACTGATTAAGTCTTGATTTGGTATTTGTTTAATTTTTATTTGATATTTGATCAAAACTTAATCCGATATGGCCTCAATCTAGAAATTTCTCGAGCTTTGATTGGGTTTTGGGGATTGACAAGGCTTGGGTGGGGGGGCAGTTGCCGCTGCGGAGAAGCAACCCAATTTTGAGGCAGACTATTGTTGGAAGCGTTTGGGGACAAAAGTTCATCAGCCCCGAGAATAATAGTGCAAGACTGCTGCTAACGATCAAACTTCAGCCATGTCGAATCAGTCGGGTTTCCCCTTTTCGTTCGCAACGTTAGATAATCAGCCCTTTCAAGTGGTTGCCACACCCGATCGCTCGCGGGCGGTGCTTTGTTTGCATGGCTTGGGGGGTGGGCCCTATGAAATGCGACCGTTAGCACCGTTGTTGTTGAATTTGGGATGGACAGTGGAGGCGATCGCCTATCCGGGCCATGACCAACCGGGCCCAAAAATGCCCAACTCCCGCTGGGAAGATTGGTATCAGGCGGCGGAGACGGCGTTCGATCGCCTGGCTCAGTCCCATGCTCAGGTGGTGGTGGTCGGATTTTCCACGGGCTGTCCCTTGGCGTTGCGGCTAGCCCTCCAGCGATCGGTCGGGGGGTTGGTGCTGCTGAGTCCGTTTATGGCAATTGTTCGCCCTGCGGCCTGGTTGCCCTCGGCGGAACAGTTGTTGCCTTGGGTTTATCCGCTGCTGAAGGAAGTGCCCCGATCGGCCTTGGCCATTGCGGATCCGGAAGGACGGGCAGCGGCCGATCGAGTAGCGCCCTATCGCTCCTTCCATCTGGGTGCTGTGCAGAGTGCGTTGGCACTGATTCAACAAGTGCGGCCCCGGTTAGGGGAAATTACGGTTCCGACGCTGATTGTGCAACCGAAGCGCGATCGGGTGGTGAATCCCCAAGGTGCACTGCATTTGTTCCAATCCCTGGGTTCCTCGTCCAAGCGTCTCTGCTGGCTGGAAAAATCAGACCATATCCTGACGCTGGACTATGATCGCGATCAGGCATTTCAAGAAATTGCCACTTTCTTTGAGCAGCTTCCTGCCTAAATTTCCTGTGCTTCAAGGGCGATCGGGTTGGGAATTTGCTGAGCTTGTGCTGCATGGGGCTAAATTTGTGCCGTATCCTATGGCCCCGTTTGGAGCAGTTGTGAGTGAGGCTGTGGTGGCCCGTTGGCTCCCCGTTGAAAGCTGAAAGTTGAAAAGGCAAGTTGGCCCAAAGACTGGAGCCAGGCTATTAAGAGATGGCTCGCCCTTGACCGTGCCAAAATTAACCATCCGAATTGCTTTTATGGAATTTCACGGAATTTATAATATTGTCTTTATTGATGCCATTGATTGTTTTTTCTGATATTAAATCCAATACGAAATTCCATGACTACAATCGAAAAAACTGGATCTCAGGATTTTGCTCAGGATTTTGACTCTTGGAAAATGAGCAATGAAGCAAGCCTGAAGCGAGTGCTGATCTAAAAATTTCTGAAATTAAATTTAAATTTAAGGCCAATGGAATCATCAAAACTTCAGGAAACAATTGTTAACTGGACTACCAAATATTGAAATAATGACCAAAATTTTGAGCCGTAAGAACGGTCAGCGCCAGTGATTTTGAATGAGCAATTTAAGGAATGTGTTGTTTTTCGTCACGTTCTGTCATAATAATTTTAAAAGATTCTTAATAAAGATTGCTAAATCCAAGTAATCAACCCCACGTGATCTGCGAATCGGGCAGGAAACTGAAAAATGCCATGGGTGATGCGTGGTTGATGGCAGTCCCCCGGCGCAAGATCCCAACGACTGATCGCTGGCTGAAATGATGTTTGGATCGATAACTAGGTTTTCGAGTATGCCAAGTGCCGACTGGGGCGAACAGTTGCTGAGTGTTGTGGCTACTCAGGTCATCCGCCACCTGTTCACCGCGAGCGATCGGGTGGAGGTGCGGGTGGAATGTACACCTCAGATCAAGTTGCTGCAAGGCCAGGTCGATCGCTTCCAGATGTCTGGCTCGGGGCTGGTGATTCGCCATGCCTTCCGCACAGAGGCCATGGAATTCGAGACCGATGCGGTGTCGATCGACTTTGCGGGCCTGTTGCAGGGGCGGTTGTTGCTGCGTCAACCCACCCAGGCGATCGCGAAGGTGGTGTTGCTGGAAGAGGATATCAACCGGGCGTTCACGGCTCCCTTGGTGGTTCAACATTTGGAAAATTTGCCGCTCCAGGATTGGCAGGACTTGCCCGGGAGCGGGCTGGCCAAGGCTGAAAGCGTTTCGTTCCAATCGATTCAGGTGCGATTGCTGGCCAGCAATCGAATTGCCCTCAGCGCCCAGGCTTGTTTTGGGGCCGATCAACCGGTGCCGATCGCCCTGCAAGCGACCTTGGGCATTGAGCGCCGTCGGCGGTTGCGGTTTTTGAATTGCCAATTTGATCCCGATGGTTTGCCCGATCGCGCGGCTCTGGGCGAAGAAGCGATCGCCCTGGCGGCCTCGGCCAGTGAGCGGTTAGGCAAAATTTTGGATCAGTTGGTGGATCTCGATCGCTTCAATCTGGATGGGGTGACCCTGCGCATCAACACGATCGAAACCCGCGGCCAACAATTGGTATTTAGCGGTTGGGCCCAGGTGAACCATGTGCCGGAAACGACAACTCCGGGGTTGGTGGCCTAGTGGCCTAGGAGCTTTAGCCGAAGGGGTAACCCTAGGGGGCTTGGGAGTTCACCGGATAATCCGAATAATCCTCTGCAAAATCGTCTCTGTAGTCTTCACAGTCTTCGCAGTCTTCGCAGTTTTCTGAATAATCTTGCCGGTAGTCGCCATAGTCCGGGTAATCTGGGGCCGCACCAAGGCGGGAAATGGGGGGCGCGGCGATTCCTTCAACGAGGTTGAACCGATGATTCAGCAAGCTGGCCACTCCGGAACCGCTGACCGGCGGCGAAAACCAATAGCCTTGGCCATATTGGCAACCCAAGGCGCGTAGCTCACGGGCTTGGGCGGAAGTTTCGATGCCCTCGGCCACCACGTTCATGTTCAGGCTTTCTGCCAGGGCCAAAATGGTGCGGGCGATCGCCACGTTGCGCCCATCGGACTCGATCGGGGCCACAAAGGCGCGATCGATCTTCAGCGTATCGATCGGCAGTTGATGCAAACGACTCAGGGACGAATAGCCTGTGCCAAAGTCATCAATGCTGAGTCGAAAGCCCAATTCCCGAAACTCAGCCAAGGTGGCGGCGATCGTATCTTCGCGATCGAGCATCATGCTTTCGGTAATTTCAAACCCAATCCAACTGGGATCAATTTCCTCTCGAACACAGATCGATCGCATGTGCTGAGCCAGGTTGGGTTGGGCCAACTGTTGCACCGACAGGTTCACCGCCACGGTGATCGGTCGCCCGGCCCGCAAGCCCGAATTCCAGTAGCGCAGGTGGCGACAGGTCATTTCCAGCACCCATTCCCCAATTTGGCTGATCACCCCGCTTTCTTCCGCGATCGGCACAAATTCCGCCGGAGAAATCAGGCCCCGTTGCGGGTGATGCCACCGAATCAGCGCCTCAAAGGCCTTCACTTCCCCGGTTGCCAAGCAAATGATCGGTTGATAATAGGGTTCCAGTTCCCCCCGCTCGATCGCCCGCCAAAGTTGATTTTCCAGTTGCAAGCGCGCCACCGCCCGATCGCGCATACTGGGATCAAACACCACCGATTGGCTCTGGCGTAGGGTCTTTGCCCGATACATCGCAATATCCGCATCGCGCAGCAGTTCCTCCGCGTGGCGATAGGCCGGTTTGCCCGGCCCCGTGCGGCTAAACACCACCCCCACACTGGCGCTGGCAAAGATCTCCATCTCATCGATCGTGAATGGATCACTGAGCGCCGCATGAACCCGCTGGGTCACGGCCTCGGCTGTTTCCAACTGCCGTACCTGCTCCACCAGCACCACAAACTCATCCCCGCCCAACCGGGCCACCATCCCCTGCTGAGGCAAGGCCGAAACCAGCCGCCGAGCAATCATTTGCAACAGGCGATCGCCCGTGCCGTGGCCATGGCTGCTGTTCACCAGCTTGAAGCGATCCACATCCAGCAACAACAGCGCAAAATCCAATTGCTCTCGATCGAGCAATGACTGCACCCGCTCCGCCAAGGCCCGCCGATTGGGCAGCGCCGTCAAGGGGTCATAGAGCGCGTGATATCGCAGCCAGCTTTCCGCCTGCTCATGGGCCGTGATGTCGTGGCAGTTCACCACCACCCCCCGCACCGACGGATCATCCAACAAATTGGTCGTGACCGCCTCCAGCAAATTCCAGTCCCCATTGCGGTGGCGCACACGGTAACGAACGGGGGGCTGACTCAACCCCGGTTCCGCCAGGGAACGCAACAGGGTTTGCAACACCACCTGCACATCATCCTCATGGACGAAGGTGCTGAGGTGATGGTTAACTGCCTCCTGGGGGGAATATCCTAAAATCCGCTCGGCCGAAGGGCTAACGTAGCAAAACGTCCCTTGCTGATCAAGGATGACGATGATGTCACTGGCATTGGCCAGCAAAGACTCAAACCGATGGTTATTTCCTGGAGACACAGAACCATAGGAAGGTTGAAGGGAGTCAGCCACGCGAGAGCGCCCTCAGAATTTGCCACGTCAGTCGTTGTACCAAGAGCAGATGGGGATTAAAGATTAATCGCAACCCACCCAGTGAGTCCTCTGGATAATTTAGAGGTTACCGGTCGTCTATGGGGCACCGGTCGTTGCTGGTGTCGTGACCATCCGGCTGCACTCATTTCCCCACAACCGCCCCCTGGGCCCGGGTAAACCACCACAGAGAATTCCCGGGGCGATCGCCCAAGGTTTGCATTGTTAACAGCGAGTTAACAGCGAATGAATGAGAGTTCCATGAACTGGAGGCCAAGGGATGGAACTGACGCTGATTGAGCGGGAGCGATAACAGCTCCACGGCAGCACCCGATTCTGGAAACTCAGGCTAGCAGGTATGCGGGTTGTCCAGCTCACTAAGTGAATTATTCATCAGCATTTCTTAGCCAGCCTATGACAATCGGCATACCTGCTAGCCGCTGAGATACCAAACATTGCACGAACATCAAAAGACTGACACCCTGACAGTCAAACTCTAACGCAGATTCGCGCTGATTGGAAGCAGCCTCCGAGGGCTTCCGATAAGTGACCAGGGGGGCGCAAGAGCGAGATCGAGCGTCGGTAATGCGGACAGTTGCGACGATTTGGAGTGCTTTGGATCACCACGGGGTCACGATGAAGTCACTCAAAAATGGTACTGGGATCATTGCTAAATGCCCACTCATTCAGGGCAAAACAGCCCCGAGATCAGCCGGTAATGGGTCTGTGATCAGCCCACGATCGACTATGGGATCACTGCACGATGCTGACCTGGGCCCGATGCAGCAAACGGCCCTGATGACGAAAACCGGGCATGGTTACTTTGACGCGATCGCCCGGTTGAGCATGACCCCAGGCTAATTGATGCCATTGGGGGTCATAGACCACTTCTTCCCCGATCGGAGCAATTTGTTCAACGGCCCAATGTTCCAGCAACTGATCCAGCGGCCGCAACAGGGGCAAGAGATTGGTGGCGGGAATGTGGGGATTGTGCTGGGCGGCGGCAACGGCCTTATACCAATTCAGCAGCCAAGGTTCCAGAATTTGCAAGCTCGATCGCTGGAATTCCGCCAACAGTTGCTCTCGTTCGCTTTCCAGGCGAGTTTTCAGCCGGTGATATTCCTGCTGAAGCTGCACCAACTCGGCCGCATGAACATCAGGAGCCAACCGCTGGGCCGGGGATTGGTCTGAAGCGGGCTTGGTGTTGTCGGCATTGTTCGCCATGCCCAACAGATCGATCGGGGTGACGTTCAAGGCTTTGGCAATCCGCCCGATCGCATCGAGGCGCAAGCGATCTAAATTGCCTTGCCGCAACAATCGCACCTGATACATAGAAACCTGTGCGGCATCCGCCAAGGCTCGCCAACTGCGCACCTTGGCCGTCACCATCCAACGTTTCAGCAACCGCTCCCGATCGCTCATTAACTTCTCGTACTTTTGCTTGAGTCCTTTACTTGGGCCCCGATGGGCCGCCAATTGCTCCAAACAAGGGCCCTGTCCCTTTCGCTCTTCCCCAGCGCTGGCCCTAACCAATGGGCTAGCTGCAAGCTCAGGAGCGGATTTCACCCATATCCTACCAGAATGAGCGAAAGCACCCCCGAAAGCCGCTGAACCACCCAACGCAAAGCGCCATCCTTTACATTGCAACTTGCAACATTGCAGCTTTCAACATTTCAGCGTTCAAATATTTCAACTTGCAATATTTCAGCTTTCAACCAGCTAGCGGCCTGAGCCGGAGATCCTCGATCGCTGGCTGCCTATCCTCAGCCCGTCCCCACGCCAAGGCCTAGGATAAGCGGCTGCTCATCCTAGGGCTGGTTGTCAAATCGCCTGAAACCCTGATTCCGCCGTTGGCAGATCGTGAGAGACAAGGGGCTTAAGCCCCTTGTTACAACGACTGGGATATGGAAAATCAATCGTTTCCGCCTGATCCTAGGAAATGACGACAGCCCCTAAACCGATTCAATCTGACTCAGGCCGATTCAAACGGATTCAGCCAACGCAGCAATTCTTGGCTGAGGCGATTTAGATCGCGATAAAAAATTTCTTGCTTGGCCCATTGCCCGATCGCGTCGAGGGGGCTGAACGCGCCGCCGGTTTGCCACTGAATATCCTGGCCCAAAGGGGTGAGGTGATTTCCCGGTAGCTCCTGCAAGGCTAACCAACCGGGAAAGCGTCGTTGCAAAATGGGAGCCAATCGGCTCGACTGATCCAAATCATCGGTGGCAAAACGAATGAGCAAATTGCGACGAATCCCGTATTGGGCGGCGATCAATTGCTCCGTTTCCGTAGGCGAGGGGGTGAATTCCGCATTCAGCCGCTTATCAAACACATCAGCCGGAACAGCCCCAGGCACAGCGCGGTTAATCGACTCCAGAACGGGGCCGAAGCGATCGAACAGGGGAATTGCCCGTTGCGCCGAATAGTTATTGAAGGCCATCAGCGCATTGCCGGCCCGCTCCACCTCAAAGATGCTGCCAATGAGCAAATGTAGCTTGCAGCCCATGCTGTGGCCCAGACCATAGACCGGGATCGATCGCCGCCGCAGTTGACCATGGCGATAAAGCCAATCGATGGCGCGATCGAACCGAATCAGCGCATCCTCCGCGATCGCCTCATGGTCAAACCCAGAATTGACAAAGGGCGTGGCGATCGTTCCGTAACCGCGATTGGCCAGCCGCTCCAGCAACCAGCGGTAGGTGAACTGGGGAGCCGCGCCCACAAAGGCCCCGCCCAAGAAATGAATCACCCCTAGCGGATTAGCCGGGATCAGCACCCAAGCTCCGTTTAATTCACGCCACTGTGCTGCCTGTCCCGCCATCGATCGCCCACGTTCGTTCTGTTGATCAAACCCTTGGCATTGTAGCGCTTTGCTTATGGAGCGGGGTTTCGGCGGGATTTTCTGCCCCCGATCGCCAGAAGATCCCGCCAGGGCCGTAGGCTGGTTAGACACCAAAATTCTTGGGATTTTCGCAACCCCCAGGGGCAAACCATGGCCAGAATTAACGACAACTACCTGAAGCTAAAAGCCGGTTATCTGTTTCCCGAAATCGCCCGCCGGGTGAACACCTTCGCCGCCGAGCATCCCGACGCGCCGATTATCCGCTTGGGCATTGGCGACGTGACCGAACCGCTGCCGGAAGCCTGCCGCACCGCCATGATCAACGCGGTGAACGACATGGGCGATCGGGGCAGCTTCAAGGGCTACGGCCCCGAGCAGGGCTACGCTTGGTTGCGCGAGGCGATCGCCCAGCACGACTTCCAAGCGCGCGGCTGCGATATTGATGCCTCGGAAATCTTCATCTCCGACGGCTCCAAGTGCGACTGTGGCAACATTCTGGACATCTTCGGCAACGACAACACGATCGCCGTCACCGATCCCGTCTATCCCGTCTATGTGGACACCAACGTGATGGCCGGTCACACGGGCGACGCAAACGATCGGGGCGAATACGGCGGCCTGGTTTACCTGCCGATTTCCGCTGAAAACGACTTCACCGCCCAAATCCCCAGCGAAAAAGTCGATCTGATCTATCTCTGCTTCCCCAACAACCCCACCGGAGCCGTCGCCACCCGCGAGCACCTGCAAGCCTGGGTCGATTACGCCCGCAGCCACGGCTCGATCATCTTCTTCGATGCCGCCTACGAAGCCTTCATCACCGATCCGGCGATTCCCCACTCGATTTTTGAGATTGAAGGGGCCCGCGACTGTGCGATCGAATTCCGCTCCTTCTCCAAAAATGCCGGCTTCACGGGAACCCGTTGCGCCTTGACCGTTGTGCCCAAGACCCTCAAGGGCCAAACCGCCGACGGCACGGGTGTGGATCTCTGGAGCCTCTGGAACCGTCGCCAATCCACCAAGTTCAACGGCGTGTCCTACATCGTCCAGCGCGGGGCCGAGGCGGTCTACTCACCCGAGGGGCAAGCCCAAACCAAGGCCCTGGTGAGCTTCTATCTGGAAAATGCCCAAATTATCCGCGAGAAGCTGACCGAGGCAGGTTTGGCGGTCTATGGCGGCATCAACGCGCCCTATGTGTGGGTGCAAACGCCGAACGGCCTGTCGAGCTGGGATTTCTTTGATAAGTTGCTGCACACCTGCAACGTGGTGGGCACGCCGGGTTCGGGCTTCGGCGCGGCGGGCGAAGGCTATTTCCGCATTTCGGCGTTCAACAGCCGAGCGAATGTGGAAGAAGCAACCCGCCGGATCGTGGAAACCTTCAAAGCGTAATCGCTGAAACCGGGTCATCACTCGTAGGGGCGCACCGATGTGCGCCCTCGATCGACATGAATCACCAATCGATCAATCATGCCGATTCATATCAATTAAATGACCCATCGATCGCCTCGCGGGTCTCGGTCAAAATTGCAGCGGGCGCAAGCGTTGCGCCCCTACCCGATCGCCCGGAATCTGTTAAGGATGCAGAGTAATTTCAGGCAAAATTGATCGCTTCCCGGAAGCGAGTTGTGTAGGTTGGGTTGAGTCTTGAGAAACCCAACGCGATCGATGCAGCATTTACTGTTATTGGGTTTCTATCCCACAAGTTCTCCGCCGCATTCACAGCGGGAGTTGCCGTTGTCGTGAACTCCGAAGGGGCGAGTGCAGCGATAACAGGTCAAGCACTTGCATTGGGTGCAAACGCTGAGGTTTTCAAGGCGATAGGTTTCAGAGCATTCCAAGCAACGTTCTCGTTGTCTGAGCATTAAATTCCATCCCTCTGCCCCGCCACCGTTATCCCTGCTGGCTTGCAGGTAGGCTGCCAAGTCCGCATTGTTATTGGTACTTTCTGTTCCGCCAATGCTTCCTGACCAGCAGAGAACCCGAAACAACTCAAGACCTTGGGGCAGCAGGTTGGGGTCTTGTCCTGCTTCTCTCCAGGCCTGTGCTTTTGCTTCGAGCTGTAGTTGCATCGATTGATGATTCGTCATGACAGTTTTCTCATAGATTAGGACGCGATCGCAAAGCCAGTGTGGGGACGAACTTTGGGGTGACGGAATCCGAGCACGATCGCCTGTTGAACAATGCCGCGATCGAGTAAATCTCGGGCTACGCCGGATTCGGTTTCATCGTTTTGAATCCAAATCAAACCGTCAATGATTTCGATATGGATTGGGGTGCTGTGAAAGTAGCGATCGCCCTCCCAGCCGCTATCAATTAGGGCGTAGTTGTCGCGGGTTTCATCCACAAGGATGCGCGATCGATAGGGGCTATTGGCGCTGTTGCGATAGTCGGCGTGTTCTTGCAAGATGGCTTGAATAATGGTGCGGTAGTTTAATGGGGTATCCATTGTTTGGGCGATCACCTTTTTGCTAAATCATTTATCCCAATCAATCTATTTGTGGTCGTGTAGGTTGGGTTGAGTCTTGCGAAACCCAACGCGATCAATGCAGCACTTACTGTTGTTGGGTTTCGTGCCTCAACCCAACCTACTGGGGAGCGATTTTGGTGAGTTGTTCGGTTGCCCATTGGCGTAAGAGATCGTCGGGGTCATTGGCAGCGCGATCACGTAACAGGTCAATCACGCGCTGATCATCAGGCGCGATTTCCAGCAATCCCTTGAGCGCCAAGCAACGCGGACTCTTTTCATATTCAAAATCCTCTTTACCAATCTGTATAAAAGAATTTTGATTGATGACTTCGCAAAGAAAATCAAATGTACTCGATTCATTTTTCCAGTATTCAATGATCGCTTTCACTGACTCTAATTGCACATCAAAACTATTGTTTGATCTTGCTTGACCTTTGAGCCATAGCAAAATACTCGGATCGTTTTTCCAATGTCTAGCAATTGCCCACAATGCCCATAAAACCCACTCTGCTGAAACTCTGACATTTGGTTGCTGATTTGATTCGACTAACTCCTTGAGCCATTGCAATGTATCCAGACTATCATGCCAGTATTCAGCAATTGCCCAAATCGAAAATGATCGTACTTCGGGAGATTGGCTTGATTCGGCCTGCTCTTTAAGCCATAAAAAAGTATTCAAATCATCTTTCCAGTATCGCGCGATTGTTGCTACTGCTGGAAACAAAAAATCTGGATTCCGATCTGAAAGTACCCATTTTTTAATTAGGGGTAAGGTATCAGGAGAATCATTTCTATATCTTGCGATCTCCCACACTATTGCTCGCCGCACATCTAAATTTTCATCAATTTGCACTCGCTCTCCAAGCCAATACAATGTTTCAGGATCATCATTCCAATATTGAGAGATTGCCCGCACTGCTTCTTGCCGTACACCTTCATGCAAATCGTCACATACTCGTT